>JBOHSC010000438.1:0-5404 GCA_050733115.1 Gemmatimonadales bacterium | reverse complement strand
CCGAGGCGCAAGATCGGAGTGGATGAAGCACGCGACTGGCTTCAACTATTCGAGCCGGGGTGATCACCGGGATCTGCGAGTGCCTGAGCCCTTGGTTGCGTCGGCCCTCTCCCCCGATATCCCGCTCGAACCCGCTTGCCGTCCGCCACTGTGACTCGGGGTCTCAGCACGTGTCCAGCAAAGCGCGTGGGCACTAAGATAGGCCCTCGCGATAATCTCGCAAGTGCCTGATTTTATTCGGGTTACGTAGTGTCGTCGTGGGGTCGTTGTGGATACCTAACCGCGTTGCCGATTTGCGTCTACCGCCTCCGTCCACACGATGTGGAGATGTGTATCCACAATCGCGCCGTAATGTGCGTTTGGCCTACGACTCGAGACCGACCTCGATATAGCGGTAGGTCTGCTCGACTTCCGGCGAGCCGAAGAGGCAGCCGGCGGCGCTGGCGGCGAACCATCCGGCCACGAGCGGACGCGGCGCATCGAGCTCCTGGATGATCGACCCGAGCCAGCGCCGCAGATGGCGGATTTCGGGGGCGCGACGCCCGAGGAGCGCGAGGAGTGCGCCGGCGCCAGTGGTCGCGCGAAGGAAATGCGCGAGCGCATGCGCGCGGTGGGTAAACTCGACCGCCTTCACCCCGGGTTCATCGAAGAGAATGGCGCCTTCGAAGACGTCCATGGGCGGGGCGTCGAGGCGGGGGCCGAGATAGACGTACCGGCGGCTTTCCTGGCCCTTTCGCTCGATCACCGCCGCCGCCGTTTCGCTGGTCAGCCGGGCCGCGTGCAGCATGTCGTCATCGAGCAGGACCCCCACGGCACCGGTCCACTCGAGCGCGGCAAGCGCGGTCTCGACGGGGCAGCCGAGTGCGTCGTCGAAGGCGAGCAGGCGGGGGGCTTCGCCGGCGCGCAGAACGAAATGGGACAGCCCTTCGGCGCGGTCGGTGAAGGTACGGACGACGAGTGTTTGCGGTGTGGGCATGGTTGAAATGTACGGAGGCAATCGGCTGGGGGCTACGGGTTGCGGATGTCCCGTCGCGTGCCGATTAACTCGGTGCTGTCGTCGCGTGCGGGAGCGGCGCCCTGAGCCCTACGGCACCAGCTCCGACTTCCCCTCCAGCTTCACGATCCAGAGCCCCGTATTGATGTCGTTCACGTAAATGAGGCCGTTCCGGTAGAACGCGCCCCAGGCATTGGGCGAATTCGGCACCAGGCCCTGCGCGTCGGCGGTGACGACGTGGGAGATTTCCCGGCCCTGCCGCAGCAGATCGCCGCGCAGCTCGCCGGAGATATCCACCACCCGGAGCCCTCCCTGATAGTCACCCAGGTAGAGGGTATCTCCCGCAACCCATACGTTGTGGGTGCCGCCGTCCTTCGGCTCGTAGTACGCCACCTCCCTGGGGCGCGAGAGATCCGACACGTCCACCACGTGCAGTCGCCCGTAGGCGCGGCCCAGCCCGACGACTCCACCTCCTTCGGTGTTGCGTGGCGTCGCCGAGAACACCTCGTCGCCCACGAAGACGTACTTGCCGTGACGCCACGCGGTGTGCGTGCCGCGGATGAAGCCGGGCCCGCCCACCGCTTCGACGTCCCGATAGAGGGCGTCGAGGTCGTATTTGAGTTGGGAGACGAGCTGGGGATTCTCCGGTGTCCCGCCCTTCATCCCATTCCCGACGTCGAGGATCACCAGCCCTTCGTTCCAGTAGCTCAGATAGGCGAGGCCGTCCTGCACGTCGATGTCGTGGAGCATCCGGCCGGCAGTCGGGCCTTGGGTCTCCCACCGTGCCACCTGACGTGGCTTGTACGGATCGCGCAGGTCGATCACCCGCATCGAGCCGGTCGCGTCGTCGGTGAGGTAGACGTAGCCCTTGTAGATGTAGGTGCTGTGCACGCCGCCGGTCACCGTCTCGGTGAACTCCGCGATCGGTTTGGGATGCGCCGGATCCTCGAACGACAGGACGACGATGCCGTTCTTCCGCGTCGACGCGTTCTCGCGGGTGAGCACACCGTACTTCCCGTCTTCCGTCGTCATGAGATCGTTGATGTGCCGCGCGTCCACCACCACCGAGTCGGTGATGGCGGGCGAGGAGGAGTTCGAGATATCGAGCGCGTAGATCCGGTCGCCGATGGTGGTGATGTAGGCGTGCTTTCCGTCGGGATGAATCCAGAACTCCGCGACCGGGAACTTGAGCGGCAGGCGCCCGACCAGGGACGCGGGCCGGCGCACGTCACGTGGCCGTACCTCGATCGTTGCCTGCGCGATCTTCCCCGCGAACGCAGCGGTGATCTGATAGCTCCCCGGCAGCTCGGCCACGAACCGTCCGTCTCCGCCGATCTCCGCGTTGCCGGGGCTCAGGCTCCATTCCGGCATCGCATCGTCTACCGCCTTGCCGGCCGAGGTGCGCGCATGGAACGCGAGCGATACCACATCGCCGGTCCGCACCGAAGTCGCCGCCGGCTCGAGCGCCACCCCAGTCACTGGGTTGGCCGCCACGATCACCTCGAAATGTTGCGTCGCCTTTCCGGCTCGTGCCGTAACCGTGGCCCGGCCCGGCCGGCCCGCCGTCAGCCGGCCACCGCGGCTCACCGCAATCACGGCTGGGGCGCTCGAGCTCCACAACACCTGATCGTGACGCCGGTCGTCGTTCGATGCATAGGGGGTAGCGTTCACCGCGAGCGACTGACCGGTGTACATCCTCGGGATTCCCGGCTCGATGGCGATGCGGGATGCCGGGGGCGATAGAATCGTCACCGTGGCGAACCCCGGCGTCGGAGAGCCGCCCGCTGCGGGACTCATCAGGGCCGTCACTGTAAGCGTTCCCGTGGCTCCTCCGGTCACCAGTCCGGCCGAGTCCACTGTGCCCTCGAAGTGGCCGCCCGACTGGAACCAGCGGAGGACCGCTCCGCGCAGCGGCCGGCCAGCCGAATCACGTCCTTCCGCGACGAGCCGGACCGTGTCACCCACCTGTATCGCCGTCGCAGCGGGCGATACCACCACCTTGGCGATGGACGTTGGGGTCTGGGGTGCCTGGGCAGGCTGCTGCAACACCGCCGCGAGCAGAGAAAGCCACATCGTCAATCTCCGTGAGGTGAGCCGGTGGGGGGACGAGAGGGCAATGTATATCGTGAAAAACGCGGCCGGAACGGGGGCAACAGCATGGCCCCCGCAGCCACCGCGCGATAAGTTATCCCGGGTGCGGTCGTCGTTCCCGGAGATCACATGCATGTGGAGTGGATGTCTTACAGCTCGCCGATCGGCGCTCTGACTGTCGTGGAGTGCGAGGCGGGACCGCTGGTCGTCGAATTCCCCCACCGGGCCGCCACGGTCAAATGGGCGGTCCGCCTTCGCGCCGCCGTGCCGGAGCTTCACATCGGCCAGGGGGCATGCCGGGTCTCCTCGCAGTGGCTCGACGAGTATTTCGCCGGGTCGAGCCGGCCCTTTCCGTATCCCGATCACCTGAAACGGTGGTTCGACCTCTCACCAGCCCAGGTCGCTGTCTTCAAGACCCTCCGGAAGATTCCGCTCGGCGAGACCCGTTCCTATGAAGACGTGGCGCGGGCCACTGGGCTCCACCCGCGCCAGATCGGCTGGCTGGTTTCGGCCAACCATCTGGCCATCCTGATTCCATGCCACCGGGTCGTCGGCAAGGACGGGGGGCTGGTGGGGTATGGCGGCGGGCTGGCCAAGAAGCGGTGGCTCCTCAACCACGAGCTCCGGGCAGCGGGGGTGGTACTCCGCTAGGACCCTTATTGACAATTCCTTGGGCGGGCACAACCTTATTCCATGCTTCGCGCGGTGAATCCCTTGCGCTACTGAGTCTTCGCTGGCCGGCCGGGCCTATGACCCGGGCGGCCTTTTTGCTTTTTGAGGGGTCTTCTCACCCGGCCACACGGGCCGGGGGTTTCCCCGGGGCCTGCGGGCTCCCTTTCAAGAGGTTGCAGCAATGGCGAAGGGCACGGTAAAGTGGTTCAATGACGCGAAGGGGTTCGGCTTCATCGCGCAGGACGGTGGTAAAGACGTGTTCGTCCATCACACCGCCATCATCGCCGATGGCTTCAGGTCACTGTCCGAAGGTGACAGCGTGGAGTTCGAGGTCGTCGAGGGCCCCAAGGGGCTCCAGGCCTCAAACGTCCGCAAGGTCTGAAGCCCTGGGCGGGGCGCCCCACCCCTCCGACCCAGAACCCGTACCGCCCAGGATCCCCCGTCAGATCGGCGGGGGATCTCGGTCTCGTACACTTCTTGCCATACCGGCCGGCGATCCCTCACGCCCTCCGACCGGGAGCTCAGCCGAATGATCACCCTCGTCCGCGTCGTCGCGCTGGCCGCCCTGCTGGTGCCCGCCGCCTCCGCTCACGCTTCCCCTAACTCATTGCCGGCCACGGCGGCGCGCGACACCGCCACCCTCCAGTTTCACGACTTCCGCGCCGGAGCACGCCTCCAGGAAATCGACGGGGTGCTGAGGCGGTCGGGAGGCGGCGGCCTCCGCTGTGATCGCGCGAAGGCCGATCGCCGGGTGACCGAATGCCGCGCGGTCGTGCAGCTCGCCGATCTCGGTGGGCCGGTAGACGTGTGGCTCTCCGCCGTCGACAGCGTGGCGAGTGTGATTACCCTCTCGGGTGACGGCGCAGGAGGACAGATCGATAGATGGCGCCGCGCCATCGAGCGCCGCTATGGAATGGTCGGGGCCCAGGTGCAGGGGCCGCAATGGATGATGCAGTGGGTGCGCCAGGGTCGCATGCTTCGCCTCACCTGGCGCACTGACCGCAACCAGCGACCGGTGTCGGTGAGTCTCGTGGACGGCCGCGTGCTCGATGCCTGGGGACGCGCCCGCTCCAAGTTCGCGAAGAATCCATCCTAGCGGAGCCGCACCAGAAAGCTTCCCTCCGAATCCTCCAGCGCGTAGTCGCGCACGACCTCACTCCGCTGCTGGAGCGCCTTGAGCAAGCCGCGAACCCGGGTCCGGATCGGCGCTCCGCCGCCGGCCCGGCCTCTCCCTGTGATCAGGCGGACCACCCCTCCGGGCCGCGCCTTGCACTGAGCCCTCAGGAATCTCTCCGCGTTGGTGGCAGCCTCGACGACTCGCTGTCCGTGCAAGTCGAAGGTGGTGGCCGGCGGCCGGTCGGTCCAATCGAGCACAGCTCCCCCGAGATGAGTACGTATTTTGCACTTTCCCCCTTCGCAACCCCCGGTCGGGTACCAAGTCAGCGGAAACCGGCCCGCACGTCGGATTTCTAAACCGTTCCAATCTATTCCGTTACAAGCGTACCTCCGATCCGGCGACGGATCGGGGCCGGAGACGGCTGCGGCGGCCTCTGCGCCAGAAATCGTGCACCGAGAGGTGAGACTTGGCATTGTCCGAACGTTTGAGGCGTATTGCGCCGCACGCGGTGATCATCGTCCTCACCGTGC
>JBOHSC010000437.1:0-5297 GCA_050733115.1 Gemmatimonadales bacterium | reverse complement strand
GGTGGTCAAGCTGATCGACGTCTACCCCGACGAGGTGGCTGGTCAGGCTGAAATGGGAGGGTATCAGTTGATGGTATCAGCCGACATCGTCCGCGGCCGCTACTGGCAGAGCCGTGCGACCCCCAAGGCGGTCCCCGCCGACAAGCCGATGGAATACCGGTTCGCCCTGCCCACCGCCAACCACGTCTTCCTTCTACCACGCGCCGGGTCAGGTGAGCTTCGTCGAGCTGCCGGTGGTGACGGCACCGTAGCGCGGCACCCGGGAGGGCCTCAGTCGGCGGGTGGATTGACCGTGTGGATGTACAGTCGTACATTTAATGCATGTCCAAGCCCAAATCCTCTCGCCGCGCAGTCCGGGAGCCGGTCCAGGTCTACCTGGCCCCCGACGATCGCAAACTGCTCGACGGGCTGGCGCGCAGCACCGGACTCTCCCGCGCGGAGATCCTGCGCCGGGGAATCCGGAGCTTTGCCGCCGCTACCCGGGGCGATGGCGCCCGAAGCCCCATGCTCGCCTTCCTCGAAGAGATGTCCGGTGAGGACTGGCCAGAGGGCCTCGCCGAGCGGCATGACGACTTCCTGACGGACACCCAGCGCCCGTCTTCCTCGTGAAGGGCGCGCTGTTCCTCGATACCTCCGGCTGGCTTGCCGCCATGAGCGACCGCGAATCGGCGCACGCCGCCGCACGTGAGGCCTACGCCGCCCAGGTTTCGAGCGGAGGCGTGCTGGTCACCACGGCGCTCGTCATGGGCGAGATGCACGCGCTCCTGCTGCGCTTCCGCGGGCCGGCGGCCGCGCTCCGATTTCTCGATCGGGTCGCCGCCGACCCGAGCCACGAGATCATCGACGTGGACCGCGACCTGCGGCTCACGGCCGTCGAGCGGTGGTTGCGTCGCTTCGGCGATCACGATTTCAGCCTCACCGACGCCGTGAGCTTCGAGGTCATGCGGCGGCGGAAGATGCGCCAGGCGCTCGCGCTCGATCAGCATTTCGCCGCCGCCGGATACGAGCTCGTGCCCGCCCGATAGGGATGGGAACCTAGCCGCCGCCCTCCGCGAGGTCCCTCAGCCGGTTCAGCAGCCGGACCATCGCCCAGGTATCCCGCTCGCAATAGGCCAGGAGGTCGCGGCGCAACTGGTCGCGGTCCCTCACCTTGTGCGCCACGAACAGGAGCCTGGCGATCTCGACGCTCGCCACCTGCCCATCCACGATCGCCAGGTCGTCATAGGTGAGGTCAGGCACCATGGGGTTGAGCACTTTCTTGATGCTGAAGCTCCCCGCGAAGCGCGGGTGATAGACATGCTTCTGGATGACCGGGAGTAGGTCCACCAGCTTGTGCTCGAGTGCGTGGAGATCGCCGGCGAGGTGGGGCAGCCACTCGGCCAGCTCCCTGATCCGGGTGCGCTCGAACGAGCTGTACATCACGATCCGCTCGGCACCCACGGTCGCATCGAGCAGTTGCAGCGCGAGCTCTTCCCGAGGGTCGCCCGGCCCCTCGGCCAGATATGCCCGATGGCGATAGCCTCCCGGAGCCTCGCCCGCCACCTCGTGGTAGCTGAACTGCACCACCACCTGCCTCCACGGCCCCACCTTGGGCCACACCGGAATCGCCCGGCCTATCGTCTCGAAGTCGAGGAATCCCAACCGGCAGTCGAACTCGCTGAGCGCGTCCCGGAGCCCCGGCTCCACAATCATCCGACCGGTCTCGAGGGACGCCCGCTGGCGGCGCTGGATCTCGGAAAACTTGTGCGTGCTCGGCACGTCCAGCACCCTGCGGACCCCGCTGAGCACAAACGCCCACTTCTGAGTCTTCCTTTCACGGTACAGCGTCCACACGTGGTGCTCGTCCACCGGGAAGCAGCGGTCCCAGAAAGGGCACTCGCGCTCGATCATCCAGCAGTGGGTGCCCACCGGCACCTCCGGCTGCACACCCGCCAGCGCCGCAAGCTGCTCCTCGACCAGCGCCGGAATCCGCGGCTGGAACGCCTCGACCTTATCGGTGACGTCGGTCCGCACGAACAACTCGCCCTCGTCGGGGTGGCGGAAGTCGGTGTTGAGGTGCATCACCTCCGCCCGCCGGACGTCGAGGCCCGCCCGCCGTGCCACCCAGACCTGGATGGCGACGTCGGGAATGTGCTCGTCCTTGACCTTGGTGGAGGACTTGACCTCGATGAGCGTGAATCCCACGCCGGTCCGCTCGAGAACGTCGATGGCGACGTACACTCGGTCCTCGACGAACGTCGCCTCGAACACCGCCGGAGCGCCGTCGGCAAGCGCCCGGCGCGTCGCCTCGACCCGGCCCGGGTCGTCGTGCGGCAGATCGATCAGCAACCCACCGGGGAACTGCTCTCTCGCCAACGCACCCACCTCGGCCCCCTGGTCGAAGCGGTCCTGGAGCACCACGTCCACCTGCAGCTCCGGCGCGTCCTTCTCGTGCACTCGCAGCCAGAGCTGCTTGTGGCACTGCCAGCCGGACACGAAACGGGACTTCGAGAGGTTGGGAGGCATGCACCTAATGTAGGGATTACTTCTGACAGCGGCCTTCCCCACTTCGCGGCGGTCCTCGCAAGCACACTCCTACTCCGCCACGTACCGCCAGGGCTGGTCGGCGGTCGGACGGCGCCAGACGGTGGTGAAGGGTGGATGTTGTGGGACTGCCAGATCGGGGTGAGGTAGATCCAGCGGCGAGGATGCCGGATAGATCGATGCTCGGGTCGCGGCGAAGCCGTTTATGGGCTCACCCGAGGGCTAACAGTTTGACGAATTGCGCCAAGCGATCGGCCTCCGCGGCCGTCAGGTCCGGCGGGATGTTCATCACCGTCACCACCCAGTCTGGCCGGATCGAAACGGACGACGCGAAACCGCCACTCGACGACCGGACCATCGACCCTCCACTTCCCATTTCCAACTCTTCCATCTCGACGGGTTCCGCCGCAACCCCCTTGCCCCTCTGCTTCTTTCTCCCTGCACCCGTCGCCCTCGTCTTGATGGAAAAATCGGCAGGGGCATCCCGCCACTGCTGGAATAGGTCGATGGCCCGGTGCACTCTGCGTCCGTATTCCTTGAGGGACGATGGGCTGAAATCCTTGGCTCGCTTGTTGTTAAAGCGCTTGATTACCTGGTCGAGGTCCAGCGGTGCCAGGTCATTCTGCTCCTGCGCCCCCAGTACTCCCAAGACATTGCGGACGGCCACCCCAAGAGCCGTGGCGGTCGCGGCCGGCATCAAACCCCGGTCGCTGGCGTGGGCCAGAAAGTCCAGCACATCCTCTACCGAATATGCGTTTGCCATCGCCCCTCCAAACGTTATATTAGCTCCGAGGGGGCAATATAACGTTTTGTGACAAGGATGCAAACACGCGATACCCACGAGCGCTGATCGGCAGGCTGCGGCAGGATCTGGGGCTCTACCCGGTGGTGGCTGTCATGGGTGCGCGCCAGGTGGGCAAGAGCACCCTTTGCAGGCAGATCGCGGAGGAACGGGGCTTCAGATGGCTCACCCTGGACGATGCCGACATCCGGCGTCAGGCGCTGGAGGAGCCCGAGGGCCTGTTGGCCGGGTTGGGCGACGGCGGCTCATTGATCGACGAGGTGCAGCGGGCGCCTGGGCTGCTGCTCGCACTCAAGGCGGTCATCGACCGTGACCAGCGCCATGGGCGCTACCTGGTGACCGGCTCCAACCAGCCGAACGTCCGGGGTGCCGTGAGCGACTCCATGCTGGGGCGAGCCGCCTACAGGACGCTTCGACCGCTGGTGCTCAGCGAGCTCAGATTGGCCGACCAGCATCCCGGGTGGAGCTTTCTGCTCAGCGCAAGGGAGCCACAGGTCATGCGAGAACTCGAGCGCCGCGCCGAAACGAGCGGAGCGCTGGATTGGCGCGAGGTGGCCGCGACCGGCGGGTTCCCCCGGGCAGTCGCGGCGCCGGCTCAGCACCGGATGCAGGTGCTCGACGATTACGTGCAGGGCTTTGCAAGCCGAGATATCCGTGAAATCATCGGAATCGAGTCGAGCGGGCGGTTCGAGAGTTTTCTGCGGCTGATTGCCGTCAGGACGGGCCAGGTTCTCAATATAGCGAGCATGGCGACGGATCTGGGCTCCCCTATCACCACGCTTCGGCGCTGGACCGATGCCTTGCTCCGGAGCTACCTCATCGATCTGATACCTCCGTACTCCCGAAACGCGAGCCAACGGGTCATCAAGGCGCCGAAGTTGATGATGGTTGATTCCGCATTGTCGCTTGCGGCAGCCCGGGAGACCAGGCCTACTGGCTTTCACCTGGAAACCATGATCGCCTCGGATCTGAGCGTCTGGCGCGACGGAGCACCCGGCCGAGGGCTCTACCACTGGCGACTGGCTCAAGGACAGGAAGTAGACTTTGTCCTGGAGGAGGACGAGACGCTCGTTCCTGTCGAGGTGAAGGCCACGACAGGCATTGGCGGCGGGGACGTCCGTCATCTCCGCAAGTTTCTCGAAGTGCACGGGAATGCCCAGCGCGGCATCCTTCTCAGCGGAGACCCCGTCATTCGCATACTGGCGCCGAGAATCATTGCGGCACCCTGGTGGGCGGTGGTCTAAGGTGGTGTTAGGAGCCAGGTCGCCCCTTGCGCCGTCCTCTACTCCGCCACGTACCGCCACGGCTGGTCGGCGGACGGCCGGCGCCAGACGGTGGTGAACGGGAACGACGCGCGCGCGCCGGTCGAGTCGGGATCGTTGACCACGATCATCCCCATGGTGACGCCGAGGTCTCCGCTCGACGCGACGATCACCGCCTTGTCGGGCGCCCACGACACCGAGCTGCCGGTGGCCGGCTCGCCATCCGCCACCAGCACGCCGATCGAGTCGGGCCCGCTCACGAACGTCTCCCGCGCCGGCCCGCCCATGTTCACCGCATCCGCGCTCCCGTAGCGCACGAACGCCTTCTCCAGGCCGATCGTCTGCGCGTCGCGGGAAAAGGCGCGCTCGGCGCTGTCGAGACTCTGTTTGAGCCGGCCGATCGCGGCCGCATCGTCCGAGGGCGGCAGCGCCTTCGCCGGCAGCGCGGGAGACAGCATGTCCGGTGATGCCGCGCCCGAGGCCCGCCCACGCTTGTACATCACCGCCCGCCACCCCTCCGGTTTCTTCACCCAGTAGGCCAGATACTTGCCCGGCGTCGTCGCGCCGTCCGCGCCGCGCAGCGTGACGTAGCCGAAGGTGAAGCCCTGACGCCCGTCGGCGGAGACACCCACGCGCACCGGCGTCCAGCCGAGCATGGCGCCGGCGTTGGCGGGGTTGGCGCGGATGGCGGCGAGCACGCTGTCCCGCCC
>JBOHSC010000436.1:0-7072 GCA_050733115.1 Gemmatimonadales bacterium | reverse complement strand
GTTCATCGCCGGCCTCATGGTGGGACGGACCCCCGAGTATCTCGGCAAGAAGATCCAGGCGCGTGAGGTGAAGATGGCGATGCTCTACGTGCTCGTCTTCCCGTTCTCCATTCTCGTGCTGACCGCCATATCAGTGCTGCTGCCGCAGGGGCTCGCGGGACCCAATAACAGCGGCCCCCACGGCTTCTCCGAGATCCTCTACGCCTTCACTTCCACCACCGCCAACAACGGAAGTGCCTTCGCCGGCCTCACCGGCTCGACCTACTACTACAACACGCTTCTCGGCAGTGCGACGCTTGTCGGCCGCTTCGCGATGATGGTTCCGATGCTCGCGCTCGGCGGCTTCCTCTCCGAGAAGAAGATCGCGCCCGCCGACGTGGGAAGCTTCCCGGTCACGACACCGCTCTTCGTGATGCTTCTCGTCGGTGTAGTTCTCATCGTGAGCGCGCTCACCTTCTTTCCCGCGTTGGCCCTGGGGCCGATCGTCGAGCATCTGCTGATGATGACGGGGAGGCTCTTCTAGCATGGCCATCGCCAAACGCCCCCTCTTCGATCCGCCGCTGGTGCGGAGCGCCCTCGCCGACGCCTTCGGCAAGCTGCGCCCCCGGCACATGGTCAAGAACCCGGTGATGTTCGTGGTGCTGGTGGGAAGCATCTTCACCACCGGCGTGCTGGTTCGCGACATCGCCGCCGGCCGGTCGGACGTCGGCTTCACCCTTCAGATCGCGATCTGGCTCTGGTTCACGGTGCTCTTCGCCAACTTCGCCGAGGCGATCGCGGAGGGTCGGGGGAAGGCACAAGCCGATACGCTGCGCCAGTCGCGCCGGGACACCCGGGCCAAGCGCCTGAGCGATCCCGCCCGCCGGGAGCGATTCGACTCGGTGCCGGCGACGGACCTCCGCTCGGGAGACCTCGTCGTCTGCACGCCGGGTGACATCATCCCCGGCGACGGCGAGGTGGTGGATGGTGTGGCGTCGGTAGACGAATCGGCGATCACCGGCGAGTCGGCTCCGGTAGTGCGCGAGTCGGGCGGCGACCGCTCGGCGGTCACCGGCGGCACCAAGGTGCTGTCCGACTTTCTTGTCATCCGGATCACCGCGAATCCCGGCGAGACGTTCATCGACCGGATGATCGCGCTCGTCGAGGGCGCCTCGCGCCAGAAGACGCCGAACGAGATCGCCCTCACGATCCTGCTGTCGGGGCTCACGGTGATCTTCCTCCTGGCCGTGGTGACCCTCCAGCCGTTCGCCATCTACAGCGGCGGCGCCGTGGCAACCCCGATCCTGATCGCGCTCCTCGTTTGCCTCATTCCCACCACCATAGGCGGCCTGCTTTCGGCCATCGGCATCGCCGGCATGGACCGCCTGATCCAGCAGAACGTGATCGCGGTGAGCGGTCGCGCCGTGGAGGCGGCCGGCGATGTGAACACCCTCCTGCTCGACAAGACGGGCACCATCACCCTTGGCAATCGGCAGGCCGTCGAGTTCATCCCGGTCAAGGGCGTCGCGACTCACGAGCTGGCCGACCGGGCGCAGCTCGCCTCGCTCCCTGACGAGACGCCGGAAGGGCGGAGTATCGTCGTGCTCGCCAAGGAAATGTTTAATCTGCGCGGGCGGCCGGTGGCCGAGACCGCAGACCACACGCAGATGTCGTTCGTCCCCTTTTCTGCGGCGACCCGGATGAGCGGCGTGGACATGGGCGACGTCATGCTGCGAAAGGGGGCCGGAGACGCCATCGCGGTGTGGGTGCGCGAAGGCAACGGCAAGATGCCGGCTGAGATCGGCGGCATCGTCGAGAGGATCGCGCGCACAGGCGGCACACCGCTGGTGGTGGCCGAGCGGAACAACGGCGCCAGCCGGGTGCTCGGGGCGGTGTATCTCAAGGACATCGTGAAGGGTGGGATGCGTGAGCGGTTCGACCGCCTGCGGGCTATGGGCATCCGCACGGTGATGATCACTGGTGACAATCCGCTCACGGCGGCGGCGATCGCGCAGGAGGCCGGGGTGGACGACTTCCTGGCCGAAGCCAAACCCGAGGACAAGCTCGCGCTCATTCGCCGGGAGCAGACGGGCGGACGCCTCGTCGCGATGACGGGCGATGGCACCAATGATGCGCCCGCGCTCGCCCAGGCCGATGTGGGCGTAGCGATGAACACCGGCACCCAGGCCGCCCGTGAAGCGGGCAACATGGTGGACCTCGATTCGAACCCGACGAAGCTCATCGAGATCGTCGAGATCGGGAAGCAGCTCCTCATGACGCGGGGCGCGCTCACGACGTTCTCCATCGCGAACGACGTCGCCAAGTACTTCGCCATCATCCCCGCGATGTTCATCACGACCTATCCCGCGCTCAACGCGCTCAACGTCATGCGACTCCACTCGCCGCAGTCGGCCATCCTGGCCAGCGTGATCTTCAACGCGCTGACCATCATCGCGCTCATTCCGCTGGCGCTCCGTGGCGTCAACTATCGCCCGATCGGCGCGGCTGCGATCCTGCGCCGAAACCTCCTGATCTACGGTGTCGGCGGCATCCTGGTGCCGTTCGCCGGCATCAAGGTCATCGACATGACCCTCGTTTTCCTGCGACTGGTGTAATCCTATGCTACGCAATCATCTTCGTCCCGCGATCATGGTGACTCTGGTTCTCTGCCTCATTACCGGCCTGGCGTATCCGGCGGCCGTGACGGTCGTGGCGCAACTGCTCTTCCCTCGGCAGGCGAATGGATCGGTGGTAGAGGTGAACGGCCGTTCGGTGGGGAGCGAGCTCATCGCGCAGGGATTTACCCGCGCGGAGTACTTCCATCCTCGCCCCTCAGCCGCCGGCAGCGGATACGACGCCACCGCCTCCGCCGGTACCAACAAGGGACCGACCGATCGCAAGCTTGCCGACACACTCATCGCGGGCTCGGTGGCCGATGTGCGCCGGGAAGATGGTGCAGAGGGACCGTTGCCCTCGGACATGGTCACCCGCTCGGCCTCCGGTCTCGATCCGGACATCTCCCCCGCCAACGCCGCGCTCCAGGTGCCGCGTGTCGCGGGGGCGCGAGGGGCGGATGAGAGCAAAGTGCGGAGTCTGGTGCAGCAACACACCAAGGGCCGTCAGTTCGGATTCTTCGGAGACCCCCGCGTCAATGTCCTGATGCTCAACCTCGCCCTCGATACGGCGCTCCCGCTCCGGAGCGCGGGCGTGTCGCGGTGAGCGAGCCGTGTTGACCAACCGCGCCCGGGTCGTGGCAATCGCCCTCCTCGTCACCGCGTGCGGCGGTGGCCGAGAGGGCGGGAGCGTCCTCGACGACCGGCTGAACGGCGAGTGGGAGCTCGTGCTGACCGCGCGGCCGGCGACGTTCACGGCAGGCGCCGTCACTGAGTCGGCAACAGCGCGCGGGACGCTGGCGTTTCTACCCAATACCGCCGGCGCGGTGGTACCGAACTTCAAGGGCACTCCCCAGCAGGTGGGTACCCACAACCTCCAGCTCGGCGCGCTCGTGCCGGAGCTGAGCCCGAGGGCCGCCGCGCCGATGGCCGCTGCTGCGTCCGTCGGCGACTCGGTGCGCGTCGTGCTCGATCCCTCCTCGGTGGAGCCGATCATTCTTCGGGGAAGCTGGCAAGGCGGGGAAGTGGCGGGAGAATGGACGGCCCATCAGCGCGCGGGGATCGATCGGGGAGGCCGATTTACCCTTCGCAAGCGGCCGCCGTAACTTGCTGGCATGACGCACATCTCCGGCGCCGGTACCGAGCCATCGTTCGCGGACCTCGTTCGAACCCGCGACCGAGGGAAGCTCAAGGTGTACATCGGATCGGCGGCGGGCGTGGGAAAGACCTACCGCATGCTGACCGAGGCGCACGCATTGAGAGGCCGCGGCGTGGACGTAGTGGTCGGTTTCGTGGAGACTCATGGCCGAGCCGAAACGGCGGCGCAGGTGCGCGATCTCGAGGTCGTGCCGCGGCGCCGGATCGAGTATCGCGGCGTTGTGCTCGAGGAAATGGACGTCGACGCGATCGTCGCCCGGCGCCCGCAGGTGGTCGTGGTGGACGAGCTGGCCCATACGAACGTGCCGGGCTCCGGTCGCGTCAAGCGGTGGGAGGACGTGGTTGCCCTGCTCGACGAGGGCATTAGCGTGATCTCGGCTGTGAACGTCCAGCATCTGGAGTCGCTCAACGACGTGATCCAGGAGACGCTGGGCGTCACCGTCCGCGAGACGGTACCCGATTGGGTGGTCGGCATGGCCGACCAGGTGATCAACCTCGATATCTCCGCGGAGGACCTGCGTCAGCGGCTCGTCGAAGGGAGGATCTATGCGGCCGACAAGGTGCCGACCGCGCTCAACAGCTTCTTCACCCAGGAGAATCTGACGACGCTGCGAGAGCTGGCCCTGCGGGAAGTGGCCAGCTCGGTGGACCGGAGCCGCGAGGCGATCGTCTCGCGCGAGGTGTCGACCGCCGCGCGGCGCACGGTGGACCGGGTACTGGTCGGAATGAGCAGCAACCCCGAATACACCGCCCGGCTCCTCCGCAAGGCGAGCCGCATAGCCGGGCGGCTCAATCCGGACTGGTACTGCGCGTACGTGCAGACACCGGAGGAGGGCCCCACGCGGATCGACGCCACCATCCAACGCAAGCTGGTCGAGAACATCCAGCGGGCGCAGGCGATGGGCGCGGAAGTCGAGAAGATCCAGTCGGAAGACATCCCGGGTGCGTTGCTCAAGTTCGCGCGGGAGAAGAAGGTGACACTCATCATCGTGGGCCAGTCCCGGCTGGGCTGGTGGCGGCGAATGACCCGGGGGCCGGTGATCGAGCGCCTGGCCAACAACCAGGACGGGATCGACGTGCTCGTCGTCTCGCTCGAGCGAGAGAAGGATGAGTCGTGAGAGTCGGTCAGCGGCTCATCCTGGCGGTCGTGCCCGCGATCATCGGCCTCTTCACCGTCGCCGCGCTGGCCTACTGGGGGCGTCTCGACCGCTCGGCGCCTCAATGGCTCATCATCGTGACCGCGGTGGCCACGCTGCTGTCGCTCGCCGTGGCGTGGCAAAACACGCGCTATGTGGCGCGGCGAATCGAGCGGCTGGCCGGGGCCGGTGATCGGCCGGGCGGCACGACGAGGTCGCCGCTCACGCTGGTCCGGAACGCCGCCCTGCCACGCGACGGCGCGGCACCCGACGAGATCGACTCGATCGAGCGAGTGGTCGACCGGCTGAGCAGCGCGGTGACAGTCGCCGAGACGGGGAGCCGGCAGCGTGAGGCCGCGGCCACCGAGCGGGTGCAGGAGTACGCCGCGCTGCTGGCCGAGACGGCATCGGCGGTGAGCCGCCAGCTCGATGAGATCCGGCTGCCTATCCACATCCTGCTCGAAAACCACTTCGGGCAGCTCAACGAGAATCAGGAGGAGATGCTGGCCTCCGCGCGCGCGGCCGCCGAGGCGGCCGGAGTAGAACTGTCGCGGTTGAGGGAGATTGCGGAGCTCGACCGCGGGGCGCTCAACTTCCGTCGCGACCGGGTGCGCGTCGGCGACCTGCTGCAGGCGCTCAAGCCGCAGCTCGAGGCCGACGGCGAGCGGACCGGCGTGGACGTGACGATCGACGTGGTGCCCGGACTGCCGCCGGTGGCAGGAGATCGTGTGCGTCTCCAGGAGGCGCTGGAGCTCCTTCTGCGTCATCTCGTCCGCCACGCCCTTCCCGGTACTGCTGTCTCTATTGGCGCTGCCCGCGACAAGGGGGAGATTTCGATCGATGTGACCCACGGCCCGGCGCCGATGCTGGACGCGAATGTGGCGCTGGGGCAGCGGATCATCCTGGCGCATGGAGGACGGATCGAGCAGCAGGAAGGGCGGACGAGGATCATCCTCCCGGCGAGTTCGGTTTCGATGCTGCCTGCATCCTCGTGATGTCGCCGCGGAGGCGCCGAGGGCCACGGAAAAACAGCTGATAGGTGAACAGGAAGAGTCATGCGAGCATTGATCTACGCCGGAGCCGGCGGCCCCGAAGTCATCACCCTCGGCGACGTTCCCAAACCCGAGGTGAAGCCCGATCACATTCGCGTGCGGGTGCGCGCGGCTGGGCTCAACCGCGCCGACATTCACCAGCGCCGGGGCAACTATCCCGCGCCAAAGGGTTGGCCAGCCGACATTCCCGGTCTCGAGTATGCCGGAGAAGTCGAGGCGGTGCGCGGCCCGTCGCGCTGGAAGGTGGGCGACCGCGTGATGGGACTCGTGGGCGGCGGCGCGATGGCCGAGCTGGTGGTGGTGCACCAGGGCGAGGCGCTGCCGATCCCCGACGGCCTCTCCTACGCCGAAGCGGCGGCGATTCCCGAAGCATTTCTCACGGCGTACGACGCGCTGGTAACGCGGGGGCGGGTGGCCGCCGGCGAGCGGGTGCTCATCCACGCGGTGGGCAGTGGCGTGGGCACGGCGGCGGTGCAGATCGCGCGGCACCTGGGCGCCACCGTGCTCGGCACCTCGCGGAGCGCGGACAAGCTGGCCCGCGCGGTGGTGTACGGCCTCGACCAGGGCATCGACACGAGCGGCAAGCCCTTTCGCGACGCCATCGGCGAGCCGGTGGACGTCATCCTCGACTTGCTCGGCGGACCCGCCTTCGCCGACAATCTGGCGGTGCTGGCCCCTCGCGGCCGCCTGGTGCTGCTCGGCTTTCTGGCGGGCAGCGCGAGCCATACCGACCTGGGTCCGATTCTGCGCAAGCGTCTCGAGATCATCGGGACGATGATGCGGACTCGCGGCGTCGAGGAGCGGATTCCGCTGGTGCGCGAGTTCACCGAGCGGATGATTCCCCTCTTCGACCAGCGGATCGAGCATGCGGCGCCGCTGCGCCCGGTGGTGGAGCGGGTGTTTCCTATGGCGGAGCTGGCCGATGCGCACCGGCTGATGGAGGGGAACGAGACGTTCGGGAAGGTGATCGTCACCTGGTGAAGACCGGTCTGCACCTTGAAAACGTACGTACGATGATGTACAATTGTACGTATACCATGGTGAGGAGCCGGCGTGAGCAAAGCGACATCCAGAAAGCCGAGGCCGGCCAAACGCGTGCGCGAAAATGCTCCGGGCAGCACAATCGAGCTTGGAG
>JBOHSC010000435.1:0-5462 GCA_050733115.1 Gemmatimonadales bacterium | reverse complement strand
ATCCTTCACCGAATTCGGCGAGATGCGATCGGGTCCGCTCACCGACACATCCGTGAGGATCGGCCGCTCCCGGAGCACGAAGGCCAGAATCGTCTTGCCACCGGCTGTCGCGGGCTCGCACACCACGGACACCTCGTCGAACTGGCTCGTGGCATAGAGCTGCTTGATGGCCCGCTGGAGCGTCCGATAATTGAGCGGCACGCCCGGCGCGATGCCCGCATCGCCGCGCACGAGCGCGTCGCTGATGCGCTGGTTCCCGCGAAACGCGATGGAATCCGGCGTGGCACAGGCGCCCGTGACCGGGACGTCCTGGGCACGCGCCACGCGTCCCGCGGCGCTCAGCGCCAGAAGCGCGAGCAGGGCCAAAGACAATCGTTGCATAAGCCGGGAAATATAGCCAAAGACGGCCGGTCGGGACTCAGCTGCCCGGCCGGCCGTCGCGCTGGTAGGAACTACGCCTTCGTGGTGCTGGTCAGCACCCGGAACTCGAGCTTCTCGCCATCGGCCGCCACGTCCACCTCGAGTTCATCGCCGCGGGAGAACTCCGCGAGCAGAATCTTCTCCGAGAGCGGATCCTCGATGAACCGCTGGATCGCCCGCTTGAGCGGTCGCGCCCCATAGCTCTCGTCGTACCCGTGCTTCACCAGCAGCTCGGTCGCTCCCTCCGTCAGCGTCAGCGTCAGCTCCTCCTCCGCCAACCGCCGGCGCACGTCCTTCAGCAGCACGTTCACGATCTGCGCGATGTGCTCCTTGCTCAGCGGATGGAAGACGATGACGTCGTCCAGCCGGTTCAGGAACTCGGGGTTGAACACCTTGTTCATCTCGTCCTTGACCTTCTCCTGCATTTTCTCGAAGCTGCCCTTGACGTCGGTGCCGTGGAATCCGAGCGTCTTACCCTGCATGATGTCGCGGGCACCCACGTTGGAGGTCATGATGACCACGGTGTTCTTGAAGTCGATGACCCGGCCGTAGTTGTCCGTCAGATGTCCCTCATCGAGCACCTGGAGCAGGATGTTGAAGACGTCGGGGTGCGCCTTCTCGATTTCGTCCAAGAGGACGACCGAGTAGGGCTTCCGGCGCACAGCCTTGGTCAGGGTGCCGCTGTCTTCGTACCCGACGTAGCCCGGAGGCGCGCCGATGAGGCGCGACACGGAGAACTTTTCCATGTACTCCGACATGTCGACCCGAATGAGCGCCTGCGCATCGGCGAAGAGGAACTTGGCCAGAGCACGCGCCAGCTCCGTTTTGCCGACACCGGTGGGGCCGGAGAAGATGAAGGAGCCGATCGGACGGTTGGGATCCTTGAGCCCCGCGCGTGAGCGACGGATGGCCCGGGACACCGCCATGATCGCCTCGTCCTGGCCGACCACCGACGCGTGGATTTCGTCTTCCATCCGCATGAGCCGCGCGGTTTCGGCCTCCTGCAGCCGGGTGACCGGAATGCCCGTCCAGCGTGACACGATGAAGGCGATGGCCTCCTCGTCGATCACCGGACGGCGGGTCTGGCGGTCCTTTTCCCATTCTTCCTGCTTGAGCCGGATCTGGTTCTGGAGGTCGCGCTCCTGATCGCGAAGCGAGGCCGCGCGCTCGAAGTTCTGATCGCGGACCGCATCTTCCTTCTGGACGTTGACCTTTTCCAGAGCCGCCTTGAGCTCGGCGACCTCGGCCGGTGGAACCTGCGAGGCCAGCCTAGCACGGGCGCCGGCTTCGTCGATGACGTCAATGGCCTTGTCCGGCAAGAACCGGTCGGTGATGTATCGCTCCGACAGCTCGGCGGCCGCGGTGAGCGTGGCGTCGGGAATGCTGATCCGGTGATGGTCCTCGTACTTCTTGCGCAGGCCCTTCAGGATCTCGACCGTCTCCGGGACCGTGGGCGGCTCGACGACGACCGTCTGGAACCGGCGCTCGAGCGCTCCGTCCTTCTCGATGTACTTCCGGTACTCGTTCAGCGTAGACGCACCGACGCACTGGAGCTCGCCCCGCGCGAGCGCAGGCTTGAGCATGTTCGAGGCGTCGATGGCCCCCTCGGCGGCGCCGGCGCCCACGAGGGTGTGCAGCTCGTCGATGAAGAGGATGATCTGCTTGTTCTGGGCGATCTCGTTCATGACCGCCTTGAGACGCTCCTCGAACTGGCCGCGATACTTGGTGCCGGCGATGACCGCCGCCATGTCGAGTGAGAGCACTCGGTGGTCGCGCAGCACGTCGGGGCAGAGGCCGTTGGCGATGAGGAGGGCGAGCCCTTCCACGATGGCCGTCTTGCCCACGCCGGGCTCGCCGATCAGGACCGGGTTGTTCTTCTTGCGCCGCGCCAGAATTTCCATGACGCGCTCGATCTCCTTGGCCCGGCCGATCGTCGGGTCGAGCTGACCCTCGGCGCCGAGCTGCGTGAGATCACGGCAGAAGTGATCGAGCGCCGGTGTCTTCGACTTCTTCTCGGACTTGGGCGTGGCCGCGGGAGCACCGCTGGCACCGCTGCCGGCAGAAGCCTGCGGCATGTCGCTGCCAAGGAGCCGGAGCGTTTCAGCACGCGACTGCTCGAGATTGACCCCGGCGTCGGTGAGGACCTGCGCCGCGATGCCCTTTTCCTCACGCAGCAATCCGAGCAGCAGGTGCTCGGTGCCGACGTACGAGTGATTGAGCTCGCGCGCTTCGGTCATGGCCAGCTCGAGCACCTTCTTGGCGCGCGAGGTGTACGGAAGGTCGGGACCCGCCGCTGCAGCCGCTTTACCCTTCTTGACCGTCTCCTCGATTTTCTGCTGGATGTCTTCGAGGTCCACGTTCAAGTTGGTGAGCACTGCCGCCGCGACCCCTTCGCCTTCCCGTATCAGGCCAAGGAGGATGTGCTCGGTGCCCACGTACTCGTGGTGAAGCCTGGCCGCTTCCTCGCGAGCCATCTGCAGGACTTTCCGAACGCGATCTGTGAAGTTGTAACCATTCATTGCGGTACCCTGCGTAGCTCCGAAGGCCGTCGTCGCGGCTCATCCACGGCGTCCTACTTCGGATTCCAACACTTTGCGCACGAACCGTGCCCGCCGAATCGGCAGGTCGGCCTCTTCCGGCTCCACTCCTTCCGCCACCGCGAGGTGGGCCGGCTGGGTGTAAACCAGAAGCTTATTCAGCGTGTACATGGCGACATTGGGAATCAGTTCCACGCCAACGCCCAACCGTACACCACTCAACAGGTTCATCGCTTCTTCGAAGGACAGGGATCGGGCATACCGGAGCAGCCCGTAGGCCCTCCACACCTTGTCCTCGATGATGGCGGGTGCGTCGCGCAGAAGGACCTGTCGGGCCTGCTCCTCGTAGTCCATAACCTGACGAACCATCTTCCCCAGATGGTCGAGCAGCTCGTGTTCGGAACTACCGAGTGTCGTCTGATTGGACAACTGGAAAAAGTTGCCGACGACCTCGCTGCCCTCGCCATAAAGGCCACGAAACGTCAACCCGACCTGCGCCAGCCCCTGCAGAACCTTCGAGATTTCCTTGGTGAGGACCAGACCCGGGAGATGGATCAGCACCGACGCCCGCAAGCCGGTCCCGACGTTGGTCGGACACGACGTAAGATAACCGAACTCAGGGTGAAATGCGAAAGCAAGTCGTTGTCCCAGTTCGGTGTCCAGCCGGTCGGCCTCGGTGTACGCGGCCTCGAGGGCGAAGCCCGAATGGAGCCCCTGGATCCGGAGGTGGTCCTCCTCGTTCAGCATGACCCCGATGCGGTCTTGAATGAGGAGGGTGGCCCCCGTTCGGGCTCGCCCATCGGCATCGAGACCGGCTAATTCCTTGCTGACCAGGTGCCGCTCGTGCAGCAATTGGCGGTCGATCCGGTCGAGCCGGTCGAGCCTGAACTTGGTGGCTCGGCGGAGGAGGACGGTGTCCCGGGCCGCCCCCTCGACCGTCGAGAGGATCACCTCCCGCTCGGTCTCCGAGTTGCGTCCCTGGAACACATGGTCGGACAGATTCCTGGCCAGTCTGACCCTGGTGGAGAGCACCAGATGGCTGGAGGGACCGCTGGCGTCGAGCCACCCTACGCCGCCATCCGTCAGAAGACTGAGATCGATCATTCGACGACCCTCAACTGGTCGCGGAGCTCCGCGGCCAGCTCGAAGTTCTCCGTTTCAACCGCCAGACGGAGCTGCTCTTTAAGCTCGGCGGCCCTCATACGATCGCCCGAGGGTGGCAAGACCGTTTCCGCGTACCGCTCGCCCAGGTGATGGGTCGAGCCGTGCAGACGCCGCAGGAGATCGCGGAGCGGCGCCTCGAAGGTCCGCCAGCACTCGGGGCAGCCGAGTCGGCCGCTCTCGCGGAAGTCTTGGAGGGACCCTCCGCATCGCGAACAGGTATCCGACGACTTCGGCGCGGGCGCCGTCTCCGGCAGCCCCTTCCCCATTGCCGCGAGGAAGGTGCCGAGCGGAGTCTTGGCCACGGCGCCGGGGCTCTCGACCCCTTTTTCCGCCGCGCACTTCTCGCAGAGGTGGAGGGTCGTCACCTGCTCGTTGACGATCTGGGTGAGGTGAATGACCGCCTCGCGGTCGTGGCACTGGTCGCAGGGCATCAGGGCATCGACTCCACACCCGAGAGGGGCACCAGGCGCCCTCCCTCGAGCGACAGCACGCGGTCGGCGCGGCCGGCGAGCATGCGGTTGTGCGTCACCACCACGAGCGCCGTCTCGAACTCGCGGCTCAGACGGGCGAACAACTCGTGCAGCCGCTCGCTGTTGCCGTAGTCGAGATTCCCTGATGGCTCATCGGCGAGAACCAGCAGCGGATCGGGGGCCAGTGCGCGGGCTACCGCGGCCCGCTGCTGCTCACCGCCGGAGAGGGCCGTAGGACGGTGTGACATCCGTCCGGCCAGCCCGACCGCCGCCAGCAGTTCCTCCGCGCGCGATCGGGCGTGGCTTTCGTTTTCGCCGGCGATGAGCAAGGGCATCATCACGTTCTCGAGGGCGGTGAACTCGCGCAACAGGTGATGGAACTGGAAGACGAACCCGATCTTCCGGTTGCGCACCGCGGCCAGCTCCGTCTCGCTCTGCTCGGCGTAGTTGGAACCGTCGAGCCGCACCGTGCCGCCTGAGGGCATGTCGAGCGCCCCCAGCAGGTGGAGGAGCGTGCTCTTGCCCGATCCGCTCGCCCCCACGATGGCAACGAACTCGCCGCGGCTCACGCCCAAATCGACCCCGGCGAGCACCTCGATTGGGGAGCCGTCGCCGCCCTGGTAGACCTTTCGCAGGCCCGCAGCCTCGAGGATCGCGCTCATTCGTGACGGATCGCCTCGACGGGAGTGAGCGCCGCCGCGGAGCGCGACGGATAGAGGGTGGCCAGCACCGCGATGGCGAGGCTGGCCAGCACCACCACTCCCACGTCGAGCGCCTCGACATGCACGGGAAGATGATCGATGAAGTAGACGGCGGGGTTGATCCGGATCCACCCCGACTTGTCCACGATGTAGGCGACGGCGACGCCGGC
>JBOHSC010000434.1:0-9196 GCA_050733115.1 Gemmatimonadales bacterium | reverse complement strand
GCTCGAGTTTGGCCAGCGCGACCGCGCCTGGCGGGTGGACTGGAATGACGACCAGCGGCACCGCTACCTGGTGGACATCCTGGTCGATCTCGATTCGAGCACCGGTGAACGCCGCTTCCGCGTGATGCTCCACCTCGGCAACTACGCCTTGTGGCTCGCCGGTCTCTTTCCCGATTATATCGCCGCCCGACACCTCCGCAAAGGCGGGCCGGCGGTCACCTACTACGACGCCCTCGGCCGTCGCGGCTTCGGCATGGCCTCCGACCACAGTCTCGCGACGGAGTACGGTCTCGACACGCTCCTTCGCACTGCAGCCGAGCGATTTCCTTCCGTCCGCACTGCCCTCAATGGGGTGAGCGACCGACTGCTTTTTCCGACCGCTCAGTCGCCGGACCGAATTCTTCGGGATCTCGGCGCTCACTGATTTCGGGCGCGTCGCGCTCGCGGCGGCTCGCCTCCTCCACCAGCGCACTGAATAACCCTCTCTCGGGCGCCGCCGGCTCCCGGTACATCTCCTCCGGGTGCCACTGCACGGCCAGGAGCCACGGCGCGCCCGGCCCCGTCTCTACCGCCTCGATCAGGCCGTCGTCGCTCCACCCCGTGGCGATCAATGCCTTGGGGAGATCCCGGATGGCCTGGTGGTGGAAGGAATTCACCGTGAGGGGAGCGGAGCCGAGCGCCTGCTCGGCACGGCTTCCGGGGGCGACCCTCACGGCGTGGGTGCGGGCAATGCGATCGGCTGCGGGGTTGTGGTCGACGGGCCCCGGGCGCTCGGAGGGCAGATCCTGGAAGAGGGTGCCGCCCAGCGCCACGTTCACGAGCTGGATGCCGCGGCAGATTCCGAGGATCGGCAGCTCCATCTGGCGAGCTGCGGCGAAGAGCGCCAGCTCGAAGAGGTCGCGGGCGCGGCTCGGCGGATAGAGATGGGCTGACGGCTCCGCGTGATACCAGGCGGGATGGATATCCTCACCGCCGGTGAGGAGGAGACCGTCGGCGCCGCTGAGTGCGCGCGCGGCGTACGACGGACCGAGCAGGGGCGAGAGAATGATGGGAACTCCCCCCGCGGCCAGCACCGATTTCACGTATGTGGCGTTCACACCCGTCCGCTCCGAGCTGTCCCACTGCCGGACGACTCCACCCACCGCGATCCGGGGCGCGCTCACGAGAGCACCGAATCGGGGAAAATGGGGCAGCGCGGGTCCTCGATCTTTGCCGGGTCGAGCTGGATGCCGATCAGGGGCAGCGTCGCCGAACCGACGTTCACGGTTCCGATCGGCGGAGCTCCTTCGACGGGCAAACCCTCGAACACCACCACTCCGCGCGGCTCTTCCGACTGGTCGAGTACCAGCACCCCATAGCCCGGCTTGATCGCCGGAGGAATGGCCCCATCGACACCGATCACAAGATTCGTGTCGGCCCGGCCGATGATCGCCATGAGCGCCGGCCCCGCCACCACTCGGGCCACTAATCGCTCCGGCAGGGTCGACGGCGCATGGCTCAGTGTCTGGCCGGGAACTCCGAACTGGGAGATCAGGGCGGTCGGTCCCGCCAGGGCAGCCAAGCCACAGGCCGCCCCGCCCGAGGACGATTTCTCGCAGGCGGGGGCGAGTGCCAAAATCAGCAGCAGGAGTGCGCGGCGCATGGTGCAACCAAGATAACCCGCCCGGCCCGGGCCGGGTGCCGCTACTCCCACGTCTGGCGCTCGGCCCACGTTTCGCGCGTCACTGTTGCGCCGCTGGGAAATCGGCGTGCGAATTTCTTGCGTAGCCCGTCGGCGTGCTCGGCGAGGTAGCGCTTCAAGTCGGCTTCGTTCTCGGCGTGATAGCAGGTGCGGAATCGGGTCTCGTTGGCGCGATCGAAACGGATGCGCATGAAGCACCCCGTGGCGCGCACCTCCGGAATGTGGGTCCGGCGCATCCACGTCTCGAAGGTCTCCGCGTGTTGCGGATCTACGTCTACCGTCACCTCGTACCGCACCATGTCGCCTCCAGGGATGGAAACCGGCGATCTTCGCGTCAGTCTGCCAGCTCTGCCAGGGCTCGCTCGAGGTTGATCCGTGCGATGGCCTCGTAGCGATCGTGAAAATGATCGGTGAGATAGATCCGGCTGCGGCGGAGAAATGACGAGAGAATCCGCGACCTCCCATCACGATACTGGCGCTCGGGCACCCAGGCATACTCTTCGCGAATTCGACGCTGGTATTCGGCAAACTCCTGCCGGCCTCGGCCCAGGATCGCGAGGTCGATGTCGCAGAGGAGCATCGCGTCAGGCTCCGCCGGCTCGGCTGCATGGTCCGTGGCGCGGACCAGATCCTGAATGTGGGAGATCGACGACGCGGGCACGCCGGCTCCGGTAAGCACCCGTCCGGCCCATTCCGCGCTCGATCCCTCGTTGTCGGAACGACGCGGGTCGTAGACCACGTCGTGAAACCAGATGGCTGCTTCGACCATATCGCGCCCGCGAGGCGGGGCTTCCACCTCGTCAAGGCGAGCGAGACAATCGAGCACGTGGTCGAGCGTGTGATAGACGCGGCCAGCTTCACCGTAGGCGCCGGCGAGTGCATCGAATGCCCCGGCACCGGTGCCGGCCGCACCGAGGCGCTGCCAGAGCGCCGAGAATCTCAGTCGCGAAGCCGCCGCCACACGTCCTCGCTTCGGATCCGGTCGGCGGTTTCGGCCCGCGACTGCGGCGAGGGATTGTGAGCGATCCCCCAGCCGCGAAGGATGCCGCGAAGTCGGCGAAACAGATCGGATGCAACGTGCCCGGCAGGCAGGGCGCCGGTGCGCGGGAGGAGGTAGAAGTGAACGTGTCGCACGCGCTCGTTGTATGAGGCGACGTACACGCGCTCCGGGCGCACGACCCGCTCGATCGCGGCCACCCCTGCGCGGAGCAGGGGCCCGAGAGCGGCGGATTCCGCGGCGTTCAGCTCGCCGACGGACTCGCAGTGGCGGCGGACGATGACGAAGAGCTCGCCGGGGTCGGCGAAGGGACCTGGATGATGCACGACGATCCACGACCCGTCGTCATGGATTACTCCGCCAGGCGTCGCGGTCTTGCCGACGGCGATTGCGCAAAGGGTGCACGACTCGATCATCGTACCAGGCTAACCATGGGGTTGCGGCGTCGGTAGGCCGGATCGCTTGACTGCCTCTCGTACGGGTCCTACCATTCGATTTCCCAAGTGCATCGGCCGCCTTCCGGCAGCCGCCCGCCGCGTTTCGACGGTGGACATTCCCCGAGGTGCCAGCCATGACCGCTGCGTCCGGCCCGTGCTCGACGGCCTGAAGGCTCGTCTGGACCAGTTGCTGAGGGATCGCGCACAAACCGACCCCCGGGTCTACGCTGCCGGCATGCGTGAGGCGATGCTGGAGGCGAAAGTCGGTCTCACCCGGATGAGCGAGTCGCTAGCGGCCACCGAGCAGGAGCTGGTGGTGGAGCGCAAGCGGCTCGAGGACGCGGAGCGGCGCGGCCGCCTCGCGTCGGCGGTGCCCGACCAGGAGACGGTGGCGGTCGCGGAGCGGTTCGCCGCGAAGCACCGGGAGCGCGTCGAGGTGCTGATGCGGAAGATCGTCGTGCACCGCGACGAGCTGGTCCTCGCGCAGCGGGAGGTGGAAGAGATGGCCGTGGAGGTGCGGAGGGCCGGCTCCATCGGGGCATCCGATTCCATCGGTGCGGCGTGGCGCGACCTCGAGGCGGCCGGCGGCGCGCGCCCGGAGGAAGGAGCACTCGACCACGCGGAGGGCGAACGCCGCCGGCTCGATGAAGCCATCGAGGCCCAGCTCGCTTACCTGAAGAAGAAGATGGGAAAACGGCAGTGAAGCCAGAAATCACGAGTGAACAGGGGAACACGCGCCGGGGTCCGGCGCTGATCCTCCTTCTCCTTCTCCTTTCTCTCTCCTCCATTCCCGCGGCATCCCAGCAGCCCATCGTCGCTCCACCCCACCTTCAGAAACTCCCGCACACCTACAGCATCGTCGCCTGGGACTCGGTGAGGGGCGATCTCGGGGTGGTGGTGCAGTCGAAGTTTCCCAACGTCGGCGGGATCGTGTCCGCTTGTACGACGCGCCCGACCCGATCGCCGAGCTGGAGCGGCTGCTCGCCCTGCACAAGCTCCACTTCTTCCCCAGCGAGCCCACCAACCTGCTGCCGATCACGCCGGCTATCGTCGCCCGGCTCGATCCGATCCTTCTCGCCGAGCCGGCGAACCAGCCCGACAAGTGGCTCAAGCAGAAGCAGGGCTCCGCAACGCCGGAGTTCCTCGAGGCGCTCAAGAACTTCATGTACTGGGAGAACTACGACGTGCGGGTGAGGATGGACGGAAAGATCGATCGGGTGGTGCTCGAAGACATCTTCAAGAAGAGAAAAGGGAAATGAGAACAGAGAGAACGGAGCCTTCTTGGCAACGATAACTCCGCCTTCGGAAACGGTGGTTGCGGCGCAGGACACCCGTTTCTTCGGCCACCCGCGCGGACTCTCAACCCTCTTTTTCACCGAGATGTGGGAGCGCTTCAGCTATTACGGAATGCGCGCCCTGCTCATTCTCTTCATGACGGCGCCGCTTGCCACCGGCGGACTCGGGTTCGACACCGCGAAAGCCGGAGCCATCTACGGGACGTACGTGGCGCTCGTATATCTCACCTCGCTGCCGGGCGGCTGGATCGCCGACCGCTTCCTCGGCCAGCGGCGGGCCACCCTCTACGGCGGCGTGGTCATCATGCTCGGTCACATCGCCCTGGCGGTGCCGAGCCTGGCCACGTTCTACCTCGGGCTGGGCCTGGTGACGATCGGGACCGGACTGCTCAAGCCGAACGTGAGCACCATGGTGGGGCAGCTCTACACGCCGGAAGACCAGCGCCGCGACGCCGGGTTCTCCCTCTATTACACCGGAATCAACCTCGGCGCCTTCATCGCACCGTTCATCTGCGGCTGGCTGGCGCAGAGCGCCGCGTTCCGGAGTCTCCTCGCCTCGGCCGGCCTGAATCCGGAGAGCTCATGGCACTGGGGCTTCGCGATGGCCGCGGTTGGCATGTTCTTCGGTCTCATCCAGTATCTCGGCGGATGGAAGCACCTGGGCGACGCGGGAATGCATCCTGTCGCCCCTGAGAGCACCGAAGAGCGCGTCCGGCAGCGGACCCAGCTCAGGCTCGGCCTGCTCGTCGTCGCCGCGATCGTCGCCATCGTCGGCGGTGGCTCGGCGACGGGCGCGCTTCCGATCACCGCCGAGTGGGTCGCGAACGCCTTCGGCGTGCTGCTCGTGGTCGCGACCGTCGCGTTCTTCTTCTGGATGTTCGCGCTGGGCAAGTGGACGCCGGCGGAGCGAAAGCGGCTGCTGGTGGTGCTGGTGCTTTTCGTGGCTGCAACGGTGTTCTGGTCGGTCTTCGAGCAGGCCGGCTCGACGCTCAATCTTTTCGCGCAGAGGAACACGCAGACGGTCGCGCTCGGCTACCAGTTTCCCCCGAGCTGGTTCCAGTCAATGGAGCCGTTCTTCCTCGTGGTGCTGTCACCCGTCTTCGCCTGGCTCTGGATCCGGCTCGGCAGGCACGATCCCTCGAGCCCGACCAAGTTCACCATCGGGCTCGTGTGCGTGGCCGGGAGCTTCGCCCTGCTGGTTCCGGCGGCCAAACAGTCGATGGGGGGCGCGCTGGTGGGCCCGGTGTGGCTCACAGGCACCTATCTGCTTCAAGCCATCGGCGAGCTGTGCCTCAGTCCGGTCGGCCTTAGCGCCATGACGCGGCTGGCGCCGGCCCGCATCGCCGGACTCACGATGGGTGTCTGGTTCCTCGCGACGTCGATGGGGAACTATCTGGGCGGGAGAGTCGGAGGGCTTTACGAGTCGTTCTCGCTGCCCCAGCTCTTCGGCACGGTGGCGCTGTTCGCGTTCGGCTCGGCGGTGGTGCTGGCGCTGCTGATCAGGCCCATCCGACGGATGCTGGCGCGTTGACGGAGCAGACCGGCACCCGGCCGATGTCGTCGTGCTGCGCCGGGCCGGACTGTCCCCCGGAATCGGAAGGCAAGCGCTTCAGCGGGGCATCAATGCTCTCCCAGTAGTGTCGCCAGCTCCTCCCGCACCTGCTCGACCTCAGACTTGACGGATGGCTCGGAATCGTAGCGCAGCGCGAGGTAATGCTGGTACGCTCTGACGGCGACCTGACGGTGACCCGCCAGGGCGGCGGCCCGACCCTCTTCATGCAGGTGGGTGGAGAGGAACTTGGGGTTCAGTCCCGCGTACCGCCTTCGTGCTGCCGCCTCGGCCCGCGGCCAATTCCCCTGCTCCTCCCAGAGCCGGGTCACCAGGAGGTTCGACGCCTCGATCGCCGATGACACGACCCCCACCGGATCTCGCACCTGCAATGAGTCCACGCGGGCAAGTCGCGTCCGTGCGTCCGGCAGGCGCGCCGAGGTGGCGTACCAGGCATCGAGGAGGTCGGCGCAACGCTCGTGCTCTTCTGGAAACTGGATCGTGGGGATCCTGGCCGCGGCCCGGAGCCGCGCGACGGAGGACTGTGCCGTGCGCAGACATCGTAGTAGTACGCGTGCAGCGATGAATCGGCGTCCGGCGGCGGCGGACCGGCGACAACCTGCGCGGTCTTCTGCGCCGCGTCGCTGGCGGCGGTGGTATCCCCTCCCCAGTAGAGCGCATCGTCAATCAGGGCCCGAACCTCGCCCCGCTGGTGAAACGAGCCCAGCGGCTTCAGCGAGAGGGCCTCGAGCGGCCTCCCGCGATTCAGCGCGAGGTCGTGGCCCCGCCCGCGTATCAAGCCCGCAATTCTCCTGAACTCGGGTTCCCGGTCGGCCCTGCGGCGGGCGATCTCGACGGCGCGCTGTGCGTCTTCCACGATGACCGACGCGCTCAGTACCAGACGCTCGGCCGTTCCCACGATGTTGCCAACCAGGAGTCGTCCGGCGCCCAACCGCCGCGCAAGCTCCAATTCCTCCCCTTCCGGCAGATCACTCCGACCCTCCGCTGACGCGTTCCACAACCGCATGACCGCGCGGGAATCAACCGAACGAGGGCCGGCCTCTCCGTTGAGCCTCGCCGCAAAGAGATCCACCATTCCCTCGTGGAGGTATGCGAGCGAGGAGTCGCTGCCCGCGATCCGGAAAGGGACAACCGCTACAAGGCTCGTGTCGGGACGGGCGGTGGGCCTCGGCCACCAATGCAGCACGGCGGCCAATGCGAGTACGGCCACGGCGATTCCTGCCGCGAGGGCGACCCTGCGCCGGGGGACGCCGTGGACGGCAGCCGAGGGCTCTGCGGCGCTCAGGCCCGTCCGATTGAGTGCTGCAACGAACTCCTGGGTCGTCGCAAACCGGTCGGCCGGCACCTTGGCGAGCGCGACTTCGACTGCCCGCTCGACCGCCACAGGCACGGTTTCCCGCACGGTGCGGAGGGGCGGGACGGGGGAGCTGAGACGCTTGGCGATGATCGACTGCGCGGTGGGGCCGGTGAACGGCGGCTCGCCTGCGAGCATCTCGTAGAGCACGCATGCGAGCGAGTAGATGTCGCTCCGCGCGTCCACCGGACTTCCCATGGCCTGCTCGGGGCTCATGTAGGTCGGTGTCCCGAGCGCGAGGCCGGTTTCGGTGAGGCGCTCGCCTCCCGCAAGATCCAGTGCCCGGGCTATTCCGAAGTCGGCTACGACCGCCCGGGTGCCGTCGATCAGAATATTCTCCGGCTTGATGTCTCGGTGGACGATTCCCTGGCCGTGCGCGTACCCCAGGGCATCCGCCACCTGCGTAGCGAGGTCCAAGGCGGCTGCCACGGGCAGCTGCACCTCGCGCCGCAAGCGCTCCCGGAGCGACGGTCCCTCGATGTAAGGCATCGTGTACCAGAGCTGGCCAGCGGCCTCGCCCGAGTCGAATACAGGCAGAATGTGCGGATGCTGCAGGCGGGAGGTGACTCGGATCTCGCGGAGGAAGCGCTCGGGCCCGAGCGTGGCCGCCAGATCCGGGTGGAGGACCTTCATGGCCACTTGTCGGTCGTGTCGCAGATCGTGGGCGCGGTAGACCGTGGCCATTCCGCCACGCCCGAGCTCGGACTCGATCACGTATCGGAGGTCAAGTGCTCGGGCGAGCGGCCCGAGACCTACCGGCAGGCTGTCATCATTGATGGGATCGGTGAGTGTTCCGGTGGAAATCAGGCCGATCCGACGGATGCCGGCGCGCTGACGGCGTAGACCAGCACCTCGCCGATGTCGTCGTCCTCATCGGCGGCGACGGGGTGCATCCCCACATTCTCCGCCACGCGCAGCGCCGGGGTGTTCCACACCGGCGCCAGCGCGCGGACCACCTTGACGCCCTGCTGGTGGAAGGCCCAGCCGATCATCGCACGCACCGCCTCCGTGGCGTAGCCGTGTCCCTCGAACTCGGCGTACATCGCATAGCCGATCAGCACCGACCCGCTCGGGTCCGGCTTCCCCCCGAACGCCACCGACCCCACTGCCCGCCGCGTGTCCCGTTCGACGATCAGCCAGTTCCACCACGACGTCTCGTCGGGATGGGCACGCAGCCGGTCTCGGACCACTGGCAGGGCCTCGGTCATATAGGGTGGGGGCGCCGCCGGCCGGGGAAAAATCGCACCGGTGATACGCTCGAGCGCCGTCGCGTCGCCGGAGACCAGCGCCTCGACGGCTGGAAGATCGAGCGGGGAAATATTCAGACGATCGGTTCGGACCAGCGCATCGCCCATCGGACTACCCTCCTCATGCAGGCCGCCCCGGCTAGTGCGCCAGCGCCCGGCCTCCATCGATACAGGGAACTTGCACGCCGACGGCCATTCGAGCCAGACGGTACCGCCGGAACCAGGGCGCCGCCAGCACCCCGACCGCGGCGAGGCCCGTCAACAGGTGGAACGGCATCCCTCGCTATCTCCGGCCGCGGTCGGAAATCGCGAGCAGATGCCGGCGGACGGAATAAGCAACCGCCTGCTTGCCCCCCTCGAGAATATTCTGCCCGAACCAGGCGCCGTACACCTGCTCGAACTCGAATGGCCCGACCGCCGCGCCGATGGCCTGCACGGAGCGCGCATCGAGAGGGATGTAGTTCGGGTAGCTGTACATGAAGCCTGCGGTGCGGCGATCCTGTCCGACCATGATGATGTCACCGCTGAGGATTGCGCCGAGTCCATCGGCGCCGTCCGCCCAGTGAAGCACCGTGGCACCGGGGAAGTGGCCGCCGCAGCGGATGAGCGTGACGC
>JBOHSC010000433.1:0-3667 GCA_050733115.1 Gemmatimonadales bacterium | reverse complement strand
ACGAGAGGTTGAACACCCGGGCGTTCGCCGCGTTGGTAAGGAAAAAACGAATTACTTCGCCGCGCTTGACGTCGAGCCGGTAGTCGGGCTCGCCGTTCACCAGCATCAGGTTGCCGAACCTCCCCATCAGAGCGTGTGTCGGCGCCTCGCCGCCCATGGGGACGAGCCCCGAGGCGTTCACGAGGAGGTCGTCGAGGATGAGAACCTCTTCGCGGTCGGCCGGCCCGAAGTCGGAGCCCGGGGAGCGGACCAGGATGTTGCCGTAGAGGCCCAGCTCCTGCTGAACATCCTCACGCACGTGGGGGTGATACCAGTAGATCCCGCTGTCGGGAAAGCGGAGCCGATAGGTGAACGAGTCGCCCGGGGCGAGTGCGGGTTGGGTGAGACCGGGTGTACCGTCGCTGGCGTTGTCGAGCCTGATCCCGTGCCAGTGGACGCTGGTGAGCTGCGGGAGGTGATTGGAGAAGATCACGGTGACCTGGGCGCCGCGGGTCGTCTCAATCAGCGGACCGGGGTACTGCCCGTTGAAGGCGAACATCGTGTACTCGCGGCCCATGATGTTGCGGCGCACCAGGCCGGCTTCGAGCCGGACCGTGTCACCGCCGGCCAGATGGACCACCTCACGCGGGCGGGCCGCGGGTGCATTTCCCGTGGGGAGATACGGTGACACGTCGGGCCTGAGCGCCATCTCGGCGGGGAGCATGGTGAGTCCGGCGGGCATGGGGACGCCGGTCCACCGGCTGGCCGCCGAGTCGCTCATCTGCCGGTGCATCGACATGTCGTGAGACGTGTCGCCGGTGCCGCTCGACGGCGCCGATCCGATGGTGAACTCCAGCAGATCGGGCGGGAAGAGGCGGGTGCTGGGCGACTGGCCGCGGAGAACGAGCCGGTCGGAGGGCTCCTTCACCGCGGCGCTTCGCTCGGCGCTGATGAGGATGATGAATTTCTCGAGGTCGATCACCGGAAGCGTGGTGGTTCCCTTCCCGACTTCACCCAGCCTGATGACCGGCGTCATCGTCGGCGCGGCGGCCCAGGCCACGAAGGTCCGGTAAGGACCGAGCGACGAGGGGGCGGGAAGGCCGGCAACGGAGAGGATCGGCAGATAGCGGAGCCGGCCGTCGGCGGTGACGGCGACGGTGAATGGACCTGGAGGCTGGCTCAGCTCGACCCGGCCGGTGACGCCGTGGATTCCCGGCGGTGCGATGAGCTCGATGCAGTAGAGATCGCGGCTCGGGCCGAGAGAGTCGGGGGCGGGCGAGTCGCAGGGCCGTTGCGCGGCCAGGGGAGTAGCGGCAAGGAGGAGGAGCGCGAAGGAGCCGACCGGGAGAGACAATCGCATCGTCGGCGCGGCGTCCCTCACGCCTTGGCGAGAGCGCTGAGCTTCATCACCGTGTTCCAGTTCCTTCCCGTCCCGCTGGTGCCGAGCTTGCGTTCGATGAGCGCCGTGGTCACCCGCGAGGTGCCGATCCCGCTCGGGTAGGTGATGTAAGCGTGCCGGCCATCGGCTCGAACCACCTCCGGACCGGTAATGGCGGCTTGGAGCGCCTTCACATTGTCCGCGGCAGGGGCGTCCTTCAGGAACAGCACGAGAAGATGGCTGGGATCGCGCACCGCCTCCTGGGGGAAGGGGTTCCGCGCGATCGCCTCCTTCAATTCCTCCGCTGTGCGGACGAAGAAGCCGGTTTCGAGCTCGAGTCGCTTTGCCGCCTCCGCCTCCAGCAGCTTTTCCAGGCTCGCGCAACTGCGCTTGGTGCTTCGGAAGACCACGTTGCCGCTCTGCAGAAGCGTTCGGGGATCTTCCAGGCCGACCGCGCTGCAGAACTCGCGCAGATCGGACATGGCGATCTTGTTGTGGGCGCCGAGATTCACCGCCCGGAGGAAGACGATGTGAATCGTCATGGCCTCATCGCTTGAGTGCCAGGAACACGGCGCCCACCGTCATGACCACGCCAAGCGCCATCTTCACCGCCGCCGCCGCCGCGCGACCGAGGACGGCACCCCACCCCGCCCTGACCGCACCCTCCGAGTGCCGCGCCCGGGTGTATTCGAAGATCGCTGCGCCCGCGAATGCCCCGACGAACCCTCCGATGACCGACCCCACGAGCGGCACCGGCACGCCGATGACGACGCCGACCAGCCCGCCGATGAGCGCGCCCCACCCGGCTCGGCTCGATCCGCCGTATCGGGTGGCGAAGCGGAACCCGATCCACGACTCGGACACCTCGCCGAGGATCGGCAGGGCGATCGCGAGCGCTACCATTCCCACACTCAGCGTGTCGAAGTCGGTGAGCCAGCCGTATCCCAGGATGCCGAGCAGTATGACCCAGAGCCCCGGGAGGCCGAAGGGGATGAGGACCAGCCCGACGAGGCTGGCGACCAGAAGGAGGACGGGGGCGTAGTCGGCCATCAATAGACGAACGGCACCAGCGCCGCGGTGTCCCGCTCGTATTGCTGGTATTCCGGGAAGGTCTCCCGCATCCGGCGCTCCTCCGCGCGGCTCTTGAGCACGAAGGAGAGGACCATCAGCGGCACGGCGAGCAACCCCCGCCACTCGCCGATCCACAGCGCCGTCCCCAGAAACGCGAGCAGAATGCCGGTGTAGATCGGGTGCCGGACGTGACGGTAGGGGCCACTCCGGATGAGCGTATGGTCCTCCTTCACCACGACGCTCGTGCTCCAGTTGCGGCCCAGGTGCCGGCGCGCCCAGACGGCGAGGCCCAGTCCCGCCGCCACCAGCAGCGGCCCCAGCAGGATGAGCGGACCACCCGCCGGTACAAAGCGTCTGGTCAGCACCCGCGGCAGCGCGCTCGGCGCCGCCATGAGCAGCGCGACGAGAATGACCGGCACCCTGTACAACACCTGCGACGTGCGCGACTCGCGCCAGCGCGTTGCCTTCACGTCCCGGGCGGAGACCGCCCAGTAGATGAGCCAGGTAATCCACAGCACCGGCACGATCAGCGCGATGATCACGTTCCCATTGGTTATTCCGTTCTCCCCGATACCCATATCTCGATCCTGATGACGGTGTCCGGGCTCCGAATCCGCGGCCGTGCTCCTTACGCCCGCAGAAGGTCGATCGCGTACGGCTCGAAGGCGCGGTCTCTGGTGACCAGGGTCAGCCCTTCGACTTCAGCCTGGGCAGCCAGCAAGCGGTCGAACGGATCGCGATGGTGCGGGGGCAGCGTCGCTACCCGCTGCGCGTGCCTGAACGTCACCGGTAGCTCCGTAAACCCCGACTCTTCGGCCGCCTCCTCTACCGTGCGAGAGGGCCGGAGCCGCCCGAGCTGAATCTTGATTGCCACTTCCCAGGCCGAGGCGGCGCTGACGAAGATTTCCTGCGCGTCGTCAATGGCCTTGCGCGCGCCAGTGGAAAGCCGGCTCCCCTCGTCCCACCAGATCAGCACGTGGGTATCCAGGAGGAGCCTCACAAGCCTCCCGCGAAGCGGTCCAGCAACTCCCCCGGGAGAGGAGCGTCGAAGCCCTTCCCCACCCTCCAGAGTCCTTTCCCCTTGCCCGGCACCCGGAGCGGTCTCGTGTCTTCCAGCGGCACCAGCCGGGCGCGCGGGCGGCCGGACTTGGAGATGACGATCTCGGTCCCAGCCGCGGCCCGCTCGACCAGGCTGGAGAGGTGGGTCTTGGCCTCGTAGAGGCTGACGGTTTCCCGGAC
>JBOHSC010000432.1:0-11165 GCA_050733115.1 Gemmatimonadales bacterium | reverse complement strand
GGTGTGCCCCGCGTCGGCCCACTCGCGCTGCCGGCGGCACGCCTCCGCCATCACCCACTCTCCGAGCGGCACGATGAGACCGGTCTCCTCGGCGAGCGGAATGAATTCGTCGGGGTGGACCAGCCCCATTTCGGGATGATTCCACCGTACCAGTCCCTCGACGCCCACCATCGTCTTGTCGGGCACGCTCACGATCGGCTGCCAGTGGACCACGAACTCCTCGCGCTCGATGGCGCGGCGGAGACTCCGTTCCATCGAAAGCCGCTGGAAGGCCCGGAAGCTCAGCGACGAGTCGTAGAAGTGATAGTTGTTCCGTCCCGACGCCTTGGCCTGATACATCGCCGCGTCGGCGTGCTTGAGCAGCGTCTCGGGATCGTCACCGTCCTGCGGGTAGAGGCTGATCCCGATGCTCGCCGTGGTGTAGACCTCGGGCCCGTTCAGCTGCACCGGCGACTCGAGAGCCGCCAGGATTCGAGTCGCCACCCGGGCAGCGTCCTCGGCGCGCTCGATGCCGCTCAGGCACACGATGAATTCGTCACCGCCGTGGCGGGCCAGCACCGATTCGACCGAGCCCTGCACACCACGGGTCAGAGGGTCGGTGTCGCGGACGGCCTGGTTCAGGCGCGAGGCCACCTCGCAGAGCAGCAGGTCGCCGGCGCCGTGGCCCAGCGTGTCGTTCACCCGCTTGAAGTGGTCGAGGTCCATGAAGAGCAGCGCCACGAGGCGGCGCGAACGCCGCGCGTCGGCGATGGCCTGATGCACCCGCTCCTGGAACAGGACGCGGTTGGGGAGCGCGGTCTGGGCATCGAAGTAGGCCAGCCGGCGAATCCGCTCCTCCGCACGCCGCCGCTCGGTGACGTCCTGCAGCGTCCCGGCCAGCCCCGCCGCCATGCCGTTCGGCCCGACGATCACCTCGCCCTGCGCCTGGACGATTACTTCCTCCCCGCCGGCCGCGCCGACGCGGAACTCGAGGTCGAGCTCGGTGATGGAGTGGAGCGCGTCATCGAGCGCGTGACGGGCACGGGAGCGATCGTCCGGGTGAATCCGTGCCAGAAACTCTTCGTGGCACGGCTTCACCACCGCCTCCGTCCCCAGCAGCCGGAGGGTCTGCTCGGACCAGAGGTGGCGCCCGGACGCCGCTTCCCATTCCCAATGCCCGATTTTCGCAATGCGCTGTGCCGCGGCCAGCCTCGCCTCGCTGGCGCGCAACGCGTCGAGGGTCCACTTGGAGCGCAGGAGATAGTGAATGCGCTGGCCCAGGATGACCCACTTGACCGATTTCACCTCGAAGTCGGTGGCGCCGACCTCGTAGGCCCGGGTGATCGCCGCGACATCGTCGGTGCCGGTGAGCATCACGATGGGGACGCCCGCGCCGCCGGGAAGGGCGCGCAACGCGGCACAGGTGGCGAATCCGTCGAGCCCCGGCATGGCTACGTCGAGGAGCACCAGCTCGGGCCGCCGCTCGACGAAGAGCCTGATCGCCTCCTCGCCGCCCGACGCCTCGACCACATCGAGCCCCGCCGACTCGAGCGACGTGCGCAGGAACGCCCGCGTGGTGGCGTCATCATCCACCGTCAGGATGAGCGGCGAAGTAGCGGAGAGAAGCTCAGACATCGGTCTTCACGGGCAGGAGGGCAACCAGCGCCGCGTGGACCTGCTCGTACTCCGTCTCGATGGCCACGATCATGCCGCGCAGCTCCCCGTCGGCCTGGCTCCTCCCCGCATCCTCCGCCCGGCCGAGCAGAGTGGCCAGCCCCGCCGCGCCGAGCATGCCACTGCTCGATTTGATCGTATGCGAAATCCGCTGAGCCTCGGTGCAATCGCCCGCCTCCACCGCCACGCGGAGCTGCCGGATGGCCTGAGGCGTGTGATCGAGATAGATCCCGATCAACCTGCTCGAGGCGTCCCCCGAGCGGCTCCGCATGGCGCGAAGGCCCTCGATGACCGACCGGTCGAGCACGTCGCGGGCGTGTCCGTTGCCACTGCCGTTGCCGTCCATATGCCCATTTCCATTTCCGTGGCCGTTGCCGTTCGCAAACTCTCCCGCGGCGATCCAGCGGCTGACAGTGTTGGCGAGCTCGACCTGCCGCACCGGCTTGGCGAGATAGTCGTCCATGCCGGCGGCCAGGCAGCGCTCCCGCTCACCCTTGAGCGCGGACGCGGTGAGCGCGACGATCGGCGTCCGGCGCCGCCCCAGCGCCGCCTCCTGCCTGCGGATTTCGCCGGTGGCCTCGAAGCCATCCATGACCGGCATCTGGCAGTCCATGAAGACCAGGTCGAAGCCGGCCGAGATCACCTGCGCCACCGCCTCCCGGCCGTTGGCGGCCTCGCTGGTGACGCACTCGTACGACTCCAGCATCCCGACGATGACCGCGCGATTCACGACGTTGTCGTCCACCACCAGCGCGCGGACGCCGGGCATGACCATTTCCTCCGGCCCCGGCGCGGCCGCCGCGGCGGCCGCGGCCGGTGACGGGCCGGCCGACCGGCCGAGCATGCCGACCAGGCAGTCGAGGAGCTGAGTCTGGCGGATCGGCTTCGTGAGATAGGTATCGACACCGGCGCGCCTCGCCTCCGCCGGCTCTCCCTGCCCGCCGACCGACGTGAGGAGCAGCAGCCCCATCACCGGGAGCTCCGGCGAGCCGCGAATGGCCCGCGTGAGCTGGAGCCCGTCCATCCCCGGCATCATCATGTCCAGAATCGCCAGCTCGAACGGAGCGCCCCGCTCCGCCGCGTCGAGCGCCAGGCGAAGCGCGGTGGGGCCGTCAGCGGAGCAGGAGACAGCCATGCCGCACCCCTGGAGAGAGCGCGCCAGGACTTCGCGATTGGTGGCGTTGTCGTCCACCACGAGAACCCGCCGGCCGATGAGCTCGACACGCCGCTTGCTCCGGCCGGTGGGCGATCCGCTCCGCCTGGAGAAGCCGGCGGCGAATGTGAAGGACGACCCGGCGCCGACCGTGCTCTTCGCGCCGATCTCGCCCCCCATGAGCCCGACGATCTGCCGGGAGATGGCGAGCCCCAATCCGGTGCCGCCGTACTTTCGAGTGGTGGAGCCGTCGGCCTGGACGAACGCCTGGAACAGTCTGGGCAGCGCCTCGGGAGCGATGCCGATGCCGGTATCGCGAACCTCGAAGCGGAGGACCGCCCGCTCGGGCGTGGTCTCCACCAGATCCACGCGGACCGACACCTCGCCGGCATCGGTGAACTTGATGGCGTTGCCGACCAGGTTCATCAGCACCTGGCGGAGCCGGCCGGCGTCGCCCACGAGCTCGTCGGGTGCGTCCTCGCCCACCACCGTCACCAGCTCGACGCCCTTGTCGTGGGCCCGCTGGGCGAGCAGGTCGCAGACGCTCTCGATGCTCTCCCGCAGGTCGAAATCGAGCTCCTCGAGCTCGAGCCGACCCGCTTCGACCTTGGAAAAATCGAGGATGTCGTTGATCACGTTGAGCAGCGACTCCGCCGAGGTCCGAACCGTATCGGCGTACCGGTGCTGCTGCGGCGTGAGCGGAGTCTTGAGGAGCAGTTGCGTCATGCCGACGACACCGTTCATCGGCGTGCGGATCTCGTGGCTCATGTTGGCGAGGAACTGCGACTTGGCCCGGCTCGCCTCTTCGGCCTGGGTGGCGAGTTCCCGCGCTTCGCGAGTGCTCCGCTCGAGCTGGCGGGTACGCTCCTCGACCTTCTTCTCCAGTCCGCGCTGGTAGTCCTCCACCTGGGTGCGGTACGCGCGCAGCCGTTCCACCATGCTCCGGAACGAGGTGGCGAGCACGCCGATCTCGTCGCGACGCCCCGTCTCGATTTTCACGTCGAGCTGGCCGCGAGCGACTGCCTGCGTGGCGGTGACGAGCGTGCCGATCGGGGCGAAGATCCTGCGAACCAGGACGTTGGCGAGCAGGACGCCGAGCAGAATGACGGCGAGCGCCGAGAGAATCGCGTCGCTCAGGAAGCCGCGCAGCTCCTGGCGGGTGAGCTCCTCGCTCAGGCCGAGCTGAACCAGCCCGGCAGCGCGACTGGGGGCGCTCTCGCCCATCACGTCGTCCGAGAGCATATCTCTCGCCGACGACGATGCCCCGCCGACGGTAGCCACCATGTCCAGCACGCGCGGGCCACTCCCCGTCGGGGCCTTCTCCGTGCTCTCGGGAAGTGTCACCGCGGGCAGAAGCGCCTCTTCGTAGATCAGCTTGCCGTCGGCCCCGACGAAACGGACGTAGGCCACGTCGGAATCGGCGCGCAGGCTCTGGGAGATCTGACGCAGGGCCTCGACGTTTTCCGTGTAGACCGCGAACTCGCTGTTCTGCGCCACCATGTGGGCCAGTGTCTCGCCCTTCCGCGCCAGGCGGTCGGAGCTGTCGCTCACGGCGCGCGACACGGCCACGCCGAGCACCACCAGCGTCGTCACGAGGACGGCGCCGGTGGTGAGGAGGCGGAGCTTGGTGGCCAGACTGAGACGCAGCGCCATGGGCCTCTCCTATTCCACCACTTCCGCGGCGTCGCGGAAGGCGCGGTCGGACAGTCCGAGCTTCATCTGCTCGGCCGTCTTCCGGTTCAGGATGTAGCGCACCTTGCGCGGCGGCACCGGCGGCATCGAGCTCGGCAGTTGTCCGCCGAGGATTTTTTCCGCCATCTCCGCGCACTGGGTCCCGATGTCGGTGTAGTCACGGTCGAGCGCGTAGAGCGCACCCGCCTTGACCCACGGCGTGGAGTGTCCGATGAGCGGAATCTGATGGCGGAAGGAAAAGATCAGCAGCGATTTGGCCGTCTCCGGATTGAACACCATCGGATCGGTCACGCCCCACAGCGCATCGGCCCGGTCGGCGAGGTTCTCGAGCGCGTCAGGCAATTCCTGCGGGCGGTCGATCTGATACGCCTGGATGTTGAGATTCACCCCGGGCGCGAGCCTCTCGGCCTCTACGACCCGCACCTTCGACTCTTCCGAGTGGTAGATGATGCCGATCCGCCGGATCGAGGGGGCAATCCGCGAGAGCCACTCGAGCTCCGTCTCCACCGGAAACTGGAGAAAGACTCCGGTGGCGTTCGGGGCGCCGGCGATGTCGTCGGCGGAGAGGATCATCCCCGCTACCACCGGCACCCCGCGATAGCGCCGCAGCGACTCGCGCGTGGCGAGCGTTCCCAGAGTCAGGATCAGGTCCGGCTTGCTGATCGACCCCGCAAGCTGCGGCGCGCGGGTGGAGTCACCATCGAGCTGGACGACGCGGACGTCCACCGGCATCTTCTCGCCGCCCAGCTCGTGCTGGAAACTCGCGAGGGCCGCTCGATACGGCGGGGCGTCCTGGCTCACCAGCACGACCACCTGCATGCCACGTTGAGGCGCCGCGTGGGGTGCCTGGGTGACCGAGAGCAGGCCGAGCGGAAGCACCGCGAGGACCCTGGACAGGGAAGGCATGAGGAAGGTCAGAACTGATACCGCGCGCCGACTCGTACAACTCGACCATCCTGCACGACGCGATCCTGGACCAGCTCTTCCCCTCCGGGATCTGCGTAGGCGTGATCGAAAAGGTTGTAAACGCTTCCGGAAATCTCGAGCCCGTTGCGCAGCGGCTGCGTGAGCAGCGTCACGTTGACGATCCCGTACGGCGGCACCTGGTCGCCCGACACGGTGCGGCGGGCGCTCAGGAAGCGGGTCTCGGTGCTGATGCGGGCGCGATCCTTGAGCAGGGGGACCGACACTCCCAGGCGGCCGACGTGCGCCGGCGAGTTGACCGGCGCACCGTCCACCACCACGTCGCGGACGCGCTGGTAGGCGTAGCTCGCGCGCGCGACCATCGGCCCCAGCGTCCCCTCCACTTCCGCCTCGACGCCGGTGGAGCGCACCCGGCTCAGGTTCCCGAAGACGAGAAGGCCGTCGGCCGGATCGGTGGTGAGCCGGATCAGCCGCTCGGCGTCGAAGTGATAGACCGAGAGGCTGCCGCGGACGGCGCGGGAGAGCTGCCGCTCGGCAACGAGCTCGTAGCTCGCGATCGTCTCCGGACGGAGCCCCGGGCTCGGCTTCTGGGTGAGGCCGCCGTCCTGGGAGTAGAGCTCATAGAGGTTGGGCGCCCTGAACGCGCGCCCGTAGAGCGCCTTGAGCGTGGTCGCCTGATCGACGGTCCATATGAGGGCGGCACGCGGATTCGTCGTGCCTCCGAAGGTCTCATAGGCGTCGTGGCGCAGCCCGGCGTTCAGGAGCAGTGAGCGGGTAATGCGGAATTCGTCCTGGAGAAAGAGCGCCCAGACGTGGCTATTTCGCCTGTCGTCGAGGTAGCTCAGGTACGGGTTCTCGTCGTAGAGCTGCTGGTCCTGGCGGGTGTTCAGGCGGTATTCACCGCCGAAGACGAGCTTGTGCCGGCGACCGAGGGGACGAACGTACTGGCCCTCGAGGGTCCACCAGTCGCCGCTCTGGAGGTCGCGCTGGAGCACGCCGTCGTACGGATAGATGCCGGTGTACCGGTGCCGGTCGTACGCGAGCGAGATGTTGACGCGGGAAAGATCGGCGAACGGGTGATCGTATCTCGCCACCCCGAAGGCGTGCCCGTCGCGAGTGCTGAGGCGAGGATCATCGAAGGTGGTCTCGAACGACGCCGTCGGCACTTCCTTCTTCCGCCCCTGGACACCGGCCTCGAAGCTCCACCCCTGGTAGGTGAGCTTTCCGAAGGCATCGCCGGTCCGGTCGCCGTCCAGTCCCGCAGCCACCCCGTTGTTGGTGGCTGGGGAGTCGAACTCGGGAAAGTAGAGATTCGGTCCCTTGGTGGTGTAGAACCCGCCGCCAAAGACGAACTCGACCCCGCCTGGAAGACGGCGGCCGTACATCCCTCGGGCACGGTACGAACCGAAGGTGCCGGCGTCGGCGCGCACCTCACCACCCTGGAGGGAGCGACCGCTTCGGGTAATGAGATTGATGACGGCGTAGAAGGCGTTGGTGCCGTAGAGAGACGACGCGGCGCCGCGGATGATCTCGACGCGGTCGACCTCGCTCAGATCGATCGCCGACTCGGTGCCGAAGTAGGCCGCATCGGCGACATTGTCGTTGAGCCGGTGGCCGTCCACCAATAGCAGGATGCGGGTGTTGTAGTCGCCGGGAAGGGTGAACCCACGCACGGCAACGTAGGTGTAGTTGCGATCGTAACTGGTGAAGAAGCCGCGAACGCTATTGAGCGCCTCACCCAGGGTGCGGTAGCCGTATCGCTGGATGTCGTCGCGGGTGATGACGCTGATGGAGGCCGGCGCTTCCCGGGGATCCTGCTCGTATTTCGAGGCGGCCGTGACGCTGGGGAGCTCCTGGAACAGGGCGGCTTCGCCGACGGGACCGGCGGCCTCAGGCTCCTGAGCGTGCGCCGCCGCAACGGTTCCGAGGGCGGCCGCGAGGAGCAGGCAGCCGACGTGGAGCGGACCACGGAGGGCCCCCGAACGCGTGCGTCTTCCGAGGTCGTTCTCTCGCATAACGCAGTGGCACTCCGGCAAGGGAGAGCAACAAGTGCAAGGATCGTGGTGACTTAATCATTTTCCGCCTCCGATTTGTGCAGTTAGTATGCCGTCAGAAATTTGACACCCAGGAAGTAGACAGGCCCCCGGTGTCCATCGGGGGCCTTCGAGCGAACGGAGCGTGGGCGCTACTTCTTGATCTCGCTAGGAACCCGGCACATCCCTCCGCTCGATGCCCGTCACGCCCTTCACCTTCCGCACCGCTTTCATCACCTTGGCCAGGTGGGGGAGATTGTCCACCTCGACGAAGATGGTCCCGAACACCGTACCATCCTTGGTGTGCAGGTCAGCGCCGCGGATGTTGGTACCCGTCTGGCTCACCGACTCCATGATGTCGGCGTAGAGCCCGCGCCGGTCTTCGCCGGTCACGGCCAGCCGCACCGCGAACGCCTCACCCGCTGTTTCCTGCCAGTCGATATCAACCCGGCGCTCGTCGTTGGCGAGGGTGAGAAGATTGGGGCAGTCGGCGCGATGTATCGAGATGCCCCTTCCCTGCGTCACGTATCCGACCACGGGATCGCCCGGCACCGGCTGACAGCACTGGGCGTAGCGCACCATCAGTCCATCGACGCCCTGGATCTTGATGCCGCGGCCGAGCCGGATGCGATCGATGACGCGGCCGAAGACGGTAGGCTTGGGCTCCTGAATTTCCTCGGTGGGCAAATCGGGGTAGAGCGCCCGCATGACCTGCCCGATCGGCACGTCGCCGCGGCCCACCGCGATCTCGAGCCCGCGCCCATCGGCGAGCGAGAGGGTGTCGGCTGCCTTGGCCAGCCGGGCCTCGTCGGGCGATTCGAGCCGGCGGCGCTTGACCTCACGCGCCAGGATTTCCTTCCCCAGCGTGAGGCTGACCGTCTCTTCTTCGTGATTGACCCACTGCTTGATCTTGTGCCGCGCGCGCGCGGTGCGCACGTGGCTGAGCCAGTCGCGGCTTGGCTTGGCCCCGGAACCGGTGAGGATCTCGACGGTGTCGCCGCTCTTGAGCTCCCGGTGCAGCGGCGCGATCCGTCCGTTGATCTTGGCGCCCTGACACTTGAGTCCCACCTCCGTGTGGACATGGAAAGCGAAGTCGATGGCCGTCGAGCCCTTGGGCAGTCGCTTCACATCGCCCTGCGGCGTGAAAATAAAGATCTCGTCCTGGTAGAGATCGACCTTCAGGAACTCGAGGAACTCCTCGGGGCTGTGGGTATCCTGCTGCAGCTCCAGGAGCTGGCGGAACCAGCCAAGATGCTGATCGAGCTCGTCGGGCTTGCCGTCGCGCTTGTAGAGCCAGTGCGCCGCGATACCGAACTCGGCCGTGCGGTGCATTTCCTGGGTGCGGATCTGCACCTCGAAGAGCTGGCCGCCGGGGCCGAAGATGGTGGTGTGCAGCGACTGGTAGGCATTCGACTTGGGAGATGCGATGTAGTCCTTGATGCGCTCCTGGATGGGCGTCCAGTTGTGGTGAATGATACCGAGCACATGGTAGCACTCGGGCACCGTACGCACGATGACGCGGATGGCCATCAGATCGTAGATCTCGTCGAATCCCTTGTTGCGCTTCCGCATCTTTTGGAAAATCGACCAGAGATGCTTGGGACGGCCGGTAACCTCGAACCACTCGATGCCCGCACGCTTGAGCTCGTAGTCGAGCGGCGTGCGCAGCTTGAGGATGGTCTGCTCCCTCTCCGCCCGCTTCGACGCCACCTGGGTGACCAGATCGCGGTAGTCGTCGGGCTCGAGGAACTTGAACGACAGATCCTCGAGCTCGGCCTTGATGCCGGCCATACCGAAGCGGTGGGCCAGAGGCGCGTAGATCTCTCGCGTTTCGAGGGCGATGCGGCTGCGGCGCTCGGGGGGCAGGTGCTCCAGCGTGCGCATGTTGTGCAACCGGTCGCCGAGCTTGATGATGATGACCCGGGCGTCCTTGGCGATCGACAGCAGCAGCTTCCGGTAGTTCTCGACCTGCTCCTCGGCGCTCGAGCGGAAAGTGAGGCTCGAGATCTTGGTGAGGCCGTCGACGATGCCGGCGATTTCCGCGCCGAACTCCCTGGCAATGTCTTCGGTGCGAACGTCGGAATCCTCGACCACATCGTGCAGGAGCGCCGCGGCAATCGTGGTGCTGTCGAGCAACTGCTCGGCCAGGATGAGCGCCACCGCGATGGAGTGGGAGACGAAATCCTCGCCCGACATCCGCTTCTGCCCCCGGTGCGCGGACGCGCTGAAGCGGAGCGCTCGCTCGATCAGGTCGAGGTCGAGACGATCGGCGTGCCGCTCGAGGACGGCGCGCAGGTCGGGGGCGAGGTCGGGCAGTGTTCCGGTCACAGCAGTCCCGCGTTGGCAAAGCTCAAGAATCGGTCTCCGGCAATGATCACGTGGTCGTACAGCGGCAGATCGAGCAGCCGGCCCGCGGCAATCAACTGCCTGGTGACCGCCTTGTCCTCAACCGAGGGTGTAGGATCTCCGCTCGGATGATTGTGGACGACGATAATCCCCGCCGCGGCTTCCGCGATTGCCGCACGGAAGACTTCGCGTGGATGCACCAGCGAGCTGTTGAGCAGGCCCCGGGTGACCAGAATTTCGCGGAGCACCTGGCTCTGGCTGTCGAGGGCGAGGAGGTGGAATTCCTCTACCTGCAGGTCGCGCAGCCTGTTACGGAACAGGCGAGCGACGTCCTCCGGTTCCCGTATGCGCACTACGGACGGCCGCCTCTCGCGCGCCATGCGCGCGCCGAGCTCAAAGGCGGCGAGCAGCCGAGCCGCCTTGGTTGGCCCGATGCCCGGCACACGAAGTAGCTCGGCGGCGGGCCGCTGGGCGAGGCGCCGAAGCGAGCCCCTGGCTACGCCGAGGAGCTGCCCGGCCACCTCGAGGACGCTGCGCCCGCCCCGCCCCGTACCTATCAGGATGGCAAGAAGTTCGGCGGTCGTCAACGCGGAGGCCCCGAGCGCCCACAGGCGCTCGCGCGGGCGATCGGCTTGGGCGAGAGAGGAGACCTGGATGTGCACGGCAATAAGATTGGGTAGAAAGGAGGCGGCGTGGGTGGCTTTATCCTGCGGTAGCGGGCGAAGTTACGCCAGCGCCGCGGCGAAGTCGGTTGCGGTGGCGAACCGATCTCCCGGCGCCTTTGCGAGTGCCCGCAGGACGGCCTGCTCGATATGAGGTGAAAGGTTCGGGCATACCGTCCGCAACGGCGGCACCGGGTCCGATGCGTGACGGGCCAGGATGGTCTGGGTGGTGCGCCCGCTGAACGGCGGCTCGCCCGCAAGCATCTCATAGAGCACACATCCCAAACCATAGATATCGCTCCGGCCGTCGGCCGCGCCGCCCGCAACGGCCTGTTCGGGACTCATGTACGTCGGGGTGCCAAGCACGATCCCTGATTGCGTCAACTTCTCCCCGGCACTCGCTTCCAGGGCCCGCGCAATCCCGAAATCGGTCACGAATGCCAGGCCCCCTTCCAACAGGATATTCTCGGGCTTGATGTCCCGGTGCACGACGCCGCGTCCGTGCGCGTAGGCAAGCGCTTCCGCCACCTGAACTGCAATGTGTACTGCATCCTCCGGGGGGAGTTGCCCATCCTTCTGCAACCGTTCGCGCAATGATTGCCCTTTCAGGTAGGGCATGACATAGAAGAGCCCCGATTCGCGCCCATGACCCTCGAGAGCGCCGGAATCGTAGAGCTGCACGATGTGGGGATGGTACAAGGC
>JBOHSC010000431.1:0-1724 GCA_050733115.1 Gemmatimonadales bacterium | reverse complement strand
TCCATGTCGAACGGCACGTGCTGCTCCGCTTCCCAGCGGATCACTTCACGCGCTTCGGCTTCCTTCATCCGGTCCATCGAGATCTTCTTGATGATCACGTCGCGTCCGCCGACTGCGGTCACGACCTTCTTGGCCTTGATGCCGGCCGACGCCATGAGGCCCTTGATGGCCTCGGCCACGATGCCGGGGTCCATGACCTCGCCCTCGACGATTGCGTCGTTCACCACCGAGGTGAACGCCACCTTCGTGAGCACCGGCCCGCCCGAGGCATGGGAGATGACGACGAGCTTGATCAGGCCGCTGCCAATGTCGAGGCCCACAGTCGTCGCATTGCGCCCGAAGAGTCCCATAGGATTCCGCTTGTTGAGGGGTGGCTCAGGCCAGCTATGCCGCCTCGGCCGCCGGCGGGTGCCGGGGCGTGAGGGTAGTCGGCCGCTGTTGGGCAACCGATGTGCCACACAAATTGCACTTGGCTAAGTGATTGGAGGGAAGCGTTCTAACGCGGGCCGTACCGGACCACTTCATGGGGGTGGAGGCGGTCTTTCTTCTCTTTCGCAAGCCCTTTCTCGCGATGCAGCAGTGGGCAGGCGCTGCAACAGGTGGCACTGGCGGCGGCTCGGGAGCGGTGCGGGGTGCCGGTACGCGAGAACCGCGCGCCGGCGCGCGCCGGTTTGGGGGTCAGTGCGGGGGTGTCGCGCTGAGCGGGAAAGTCCCGCCCGGGCTTGTGGCTGGCTCATCCCGCGAAGCGGCCCAGCACCGTTGCAGTGAACCCGGCGCCACCGAGCAGCCACGGCGGAGCCACCCAACCGCGATTGCGCCCACGCGCCAGCAAAGACTCCTAGTACACCTGCACCCAGCTCCTCTGACCCAGTGGCTCCGCGAAGGCGGCGGCCGAGAGCGCCTCCTTCAGAGCGCATGACGAGTACTGAATGGTGGTTGCTCCGGCAATGGAATTTCGATCGCCGGCCGACGCGCCGGCCGCCATGACCGCGCCGACGACGCGCGTGCGCGCCGCCGAAATCCGGATGGCACCGCGGGCGACGATCAGTCCGGTGAAATCGAAGTCTCCGCTGATGTCGAGATCGCCATCGACGAGCAGGATCCCCTGCCCTCTCCCTCCCGCGGCGAGGGTGAGCCGTGGCCCTCGCGCATACACGATCGGGAAGTAGCGCCTGCACGGATGAACCGAGGTGGCAGCCGGCCGGCGGGGCTCACCCCAGTTGGACGGATCGGCGGTGTCGCAGCGTTGCCCGGTGGCGGCCAGCGAAGGGTGCAGCGTCCAGGTGAGCGTGGTATCGGGGAGTACGATGCTCGCGTGCGCCTTGAGCCGATCGAAGTCGACATCGCCGAACACGACAAAGGCCTTTGACGACGCACCGACCGTGCGGACGGCGGGCTGTTCACGCCCCGGGGCGCAGTCGAGCAATCCGTCGCGAGCGGCCAGCGAGTCGCTTCCGATAATGGTGACCTGGTTGCCCGAGACGTCCACCCCTTTCGCGACGGTGAGGGCGGCTTCCGGTCCGGCGCCAAGCGATGCGAGCCGCGCCACGATGGCCACGGTGCGACGGGCGAGGGTGCCACCGCCGGCATTGGCCCTCGTGCCGAGACTGCGCACGAGAAAGATCTGGTCGTTGAGCCGCGAAACCGTAGGGTAATATGCGGCGCGGCCGGCAAACGCCACCCGCGAAAGTGCCACCGTGCCGCCCGGTGTGAGGGAGTTGAGA
>JBOHSC010000430.1:0-9756 GCA_050733115.1 Gemmatimonadales bacterium | reverse complement strand
GTCCGGCAGGAAGCGGGGAAACCCCGCGTCAGAGCGAGACCTTCGTCCATCGCGCAAAGCGCGGAGCGGACGGGGTCTCGCTCTTTTTTACGACCCCGGCGGAGGCGACGCCGGTATCGCTCGCACGGAGAAACCGATGAACAACGTGAAGACGATGGTCCTCATGGCGGGTCTGATGGGCCTCTTCCTGCTCGCCGGCCAGTTGCTCGGCGGCTCGCAGGGGCTCGTCCTCGCACTGGTGCTGGGCAGCGCATTCAACCTGATCATGTATTTCTTCTCGGACAGGCTGGTGCTGCGAATGTACGGCGCGCATGTCGTCACCGAGGCGGAAGCGCCCGAGCTCTACCAGATGGTCGACCGCCTTCGGCAGAGGGCCGGACTGCCGATGCCGAAGGTGGCGGTCGCGCCGCACGAGCAGCCGAACGCCTTTGCCACCGGACGCAATGCGGAGCATGCCGTGGTCGCGGTGACGACCGGCATTCTCAAGTACGTGCCGCAGGACGAGCTCGAAGGGGTGATTGCCCACGAGCTGGCGCACGTCAAGAACCGCGACATGCTGATCACCACGGTCGCGGCGGGAATGGCGGGCGCCATCAGCAACCTGCCCTACCTGATCATGTTCGGCGGGGGCCGCGACAGTGACGAGGGAGGCCACCCGGCGGCACAGATCGGTCTCCTGCTGCTCGCGCCGATCGGGGCGATGCTGATCCAGTTCGCGGTGTCGCGCCAGCGGGAATACGAGGCCGACAAAGTGGGTGCCGAGATCCTCGGCCGGCCGCTGCCCCTGGCCAATGCCTTGCGGCGGCTCGACGCCCTCTCGCACCGGATTCCGATGCAGGTGGCGCCGGCCGTGGCGCCGCTCGCCCAGGTCAATCCCCTGGCGGCCAGCGGAGGGAGAGTGTTGAGGCTGTTCAGCACCCACCCGCCGACGGAGGAGCGGGTGGCACGGCTCGAAGCGATGGCCGCGGGCCGATAGTTGGGGCATCACAGCGTCGCCGTCTGGCTGGGCTTCACCGGCCTGGTCGTGGCCCTCCTGGTCCTCGACCTCGGCGTGCTCAACCGCCGGTCGCACGTCCTGTCGTTCAAGGAGGCGATGAGCTGGAGTCTCGGGCTCATCGCCATCGCATTGCTGTTCGGCGGGTTCATCTACTGGCGGGAAGGGCTCCACCCGGCGCTGGAGTACTATACCGGCTACCTGATCGAGCTTTCGCTCAGCGTCGACAATCTCTTCGTCTTCATTCTCATCTTCACCTATTTCGGCGTCCCGGCCGAGGCGCAGCCGAAGGTGCTCAAGTGGGGAATCCTCGGCGCCGTGGTGATGCGGTTCATCATGATCGCCGCGGGAGCGCTGCTGCTGCAACGCTTCGAGTGGATCACCTACCTCTTCGGGGGTATCCTGATTCTCACCGGGGTCAAGATGTTCCGCGGCGACGACGAAAAGATCGAGCCGGAGAAGAACCCGGTCGTGAAGCTGGCGCGGAGGGTGCTGCCCTTCTCGGACTCGTACGACGGAGCCAAGTTCTTCAGCCGCCGGCTCAAGGGCGGCCTCCTGGCCACCCCACTCTTTCTGGTGGTGCTGGTGGTGGAGTGGTCGGACCTCGTCTTCGCCATCGACAGCATCCCGGCCATCTTCTCGGTAACGCGGGATCCGTTTCTGGTGTACAGCTCGAACGTCTTCGCGATTCTCGGTCTCCGGGCGATGTACTTCGTGCTGGCCGGGATGATGGACCGGTTCGCGTATCTCAAGCCCGGTGTGGCGCTCATACTGGTGTTTGTGGGAACCAAGATGATGCTGACGCACTGGGTGCATCTCCCCATCTACGTGTCGCTCGCGGTTATCGTGGTCGTTCTGGCAGGGTCGGTAGTGCTCTCGCTCCGTCGCACCGCGCGGGAACCGCGCGCCGCCGCCTAGTCTCCAGTTCCCCGCGACGGGTTGCACCGGCTGCGGGCCAGGGCATCTTCCACAGCCATGCCCAACCCGTCCCTGCTCTCCCGCCTTGGTCTCGACCGCCCGGAGCTTCGCGCCTGGGCCATGTACGACTGGGCCGCCTCCGCCATGCAGACGACCGTGATGGTCGCGGTCTTTCCGATCTACTTCGTGAAGGTCGCCGGCGCCGGGCTGGCGGAGAGCGGGGCCACCCAGCGACTCGCCACGGTCAACACCGTTGCCCTCGTCGTCATCGCGCTCGCCTCACCCTTCCTCGGCGCGATTTCCGACTACGGCGGCACCAGAAAGAAATGGGCTGCCGCCTTCATGTTCCTCGGCGTCACCGCGGTCGCCGGCCTCTTCTTCGTCCACAAGGGCGACATCGAGCTCGCATCGATTCTCTTTCTCTTCGCGCTGATCGGCGTGGCGGGCAGCTTCGTCTTCTACGAGTCGCTGCTCCCGCACATCGCGCGGGGTAAGGAAATCGACCGCGTCTCTACCGCCGGCTATGCCGTCGGCTACATCGGCGGCGGGATCCTCCTCGCGCTCAACCTCGGGTGGATCCAGAAGCCGGAGTGGTTCGGGCTGCCGTCGGGGCCCGGGTTGGGCGAGTCCGAGGCCACGCTGCCCGCGAGGCTGGCGTTTCTCTCGGTGGCCATCTGGTGGCTCGTCTTTTCGATTCCGCTCTTCCTCCGGGTACCCGAGCCGCCGAGGCGCCTCGAGCCCGACGAGGCGCGGCGCGGGAGCAGCTTCAAGGCGGCGTTCGCTCGACTCGGTGAGACCTTTCACGAGCTCAGGGGGTACCGCCAGGCGTTCCTGATGCTGCTCGCCTTCCTGATCTACAACGACGGCATTCAGACCATCATCAAGATGGCTACGGCATACGGGACGGAGATCGGCATCGGTCAGAGCGCGCTCATCAGCGCCATCCTGCTGGTGCAATTCGTGGGAATTCCCTTCTCGTTTCTCTTCGGCATGCTGGCGGGGCGGATCGGCGCGAAGCACGCGCTCTTTCTCGGGCTCATCACCTATACGGCCATCAGCATCCTGGGATATTTCATGAAGACGGCCGCGCATTTCTTCGTGCTGGCCGCTCTGGTGGGCATGGTGCAGGGGGGAACGCAGGCACTCAGCCGCTCGGTGTTCGCGAGTATGGTGCCTCAACACAAATCGGGAGAGTTCTTCGGTTTCTTCAGCGTGTTCGAGAAATTCGCGGGGATCTTCGGACCGCTGATCTTTGCGGGAACCATCGCGGCCACCGGATCGAGCAGGAACGCGATTCTCTCGGTGATCGCCTTCTTCGCCCTGGGGGCGATCCTCCTGGCCCGGGTGAACATCGAGGAGGGGCAGTCGGCTGCCCGGGCCGGCGAAGCGGCGCTGTCGGTCGGATCCTAGGCCGGATTTGCGGGGGCCCCGCACGACACTTCGAGACGCACCGTGACGTTCTTGCCTGGCACCACGGTGGAGGGGCGAGGATTGCCACCGACGAGCGTGCAGCCGTCGGCCAGGTCCTTGAGGGTGATCAGGTGAAGGCCGGGAACCAGTCCCGTGAAGGTTTCCGCGGCGTCGTTAGCTATCGATCTGGCGCTCACGCCAGCGACCGAGAGCAGGTAGCCGTCCGGATCGGGCGAAGTTCCGCTGGTCCTCACCACGACAATGAATCCGCCGGTGGTGGCCCGCACACAGACGACGTTGAACGACACATCCGCCACGCCACCGGGGCCGACCACGATGGTGCGGGGATTGGGTCCGTCCACCGCACAGTTTTCCGCCAGCCCTCCCACCTGCACCCGGTGATTGCCCTCCTTGAGCTGGAGGGTGAGGGAGCCGGCCGCCGGCAGGATGTACGCCTGGTTGCCGTCCACGGTCAGACTGTAGCCATCGGGGTCGGGATCGGGGCCGCGGGTGCTGATCGCAACCTCGATGCTGCCGTTGGAATCGACGATGAATGCGTTGTCGCACCCGCCGAAGAAAAGGAGCGCGACTGCCGTGGCGGCGACTGATTGAGTGGTGAGCATGAACGCCTCCGTGCGGCGGAGCCACTTGCCGGGGACGTACCCCGCTCCTAAGTTGCCATCTGGCCCACTTCAGCGATAGAGGCAATGGCTTCGACCCACGGCTGCATCACCGCAATGACCATGAAGCTCGACAAGCGCACCCCCTGGGGCGGGCCTCGGTCGGCATAGGTCACTTTGGGCCAACATTCGACCAGGAGCCCCGCTCGCGGACACCGCCGGCGGGGCCTCTTCATTCATGGACGCATTCGAGCTTACCCGGGCGCTGGTCGCCCTCGAAACCCCCACAGGGTCCGAGGGTGCTGCTACCGATTTCCTCGAGGGTGTGCTCAAGAGAGCGGGATATCGGGTGACCCGTCAGAACGTCTCCCGCGGGCGGGACAACCTCTACGCCTACCGCGACGACCCGGCGATCGTCTTCTCGACCCACCTCGACACTGTCCCTCCCTACCTCCCGCTCTCCGAAGATGATGAGACGATTCGCGGCCGCGGAAGCTGCGACGCCAAGGGACTCGCGGCGGCTATGGTGGCGGCAGCCGAGCGATTGGCAGCCAGGGGTGAGCGCCGCATCGGGCTCCTTTTCCTCGTCGGTGAGGAGAACGGGTCCGATGGCGCAATGGCTGCTGCCGACTTGGGGCCGAGAGGGAGATTTCTGATCAACGGGGAGCCGACCGAGAATCGACTGTCGATCGGACAGAAGGGAACGCTCCGGGTCGACCTCACCGCCGCCGGCCGCGCCGCTCACTCTGCGTACCCCGAGGAAGGGGTGAGCGCCACCGCGGCCCTGCTCGATACCATCGAGCGACTCCGACAGCTCGCGCTCCCCACCGACCCCCTTCTCGGCGCTTCGACACTCAACGTCGGAATCATCTCCGGTGGCGTAGCGCCCAACGTCCTCGCGCCAAGCGCCAGCGCCCAGATCCTCATCCGAACCGTCGAGCCCACCGAGAGCCTCAAGGACACGATCCGAAGACTCACCGCACCGGGAGTCTCGGTCACCTTTCCGGTCGAGCTCCCCTGCTACAAGGGCGGATCCGCGCCGGCCGGCTGGGACACGACGGTCGTGAGCTACGCGAGCGACCTACCCTTCCTCGGCGAGTGGGGCGAGCGATTCCAGCTCGGACCCGGCTCGATCAGGGTGGCCCATACCGCGGATGAACACATCCGCAAGGCCGATCTCCTGCGCGGCGTCGACCTGTACGTCCGCCTGGCCGATGACCTCCTCGCTAGCGAGGCACGATGAAAGCGAAGATCCCCGTCTCCGTGCTTGGCGCGACCGGCACCGTCGGCCAGAAGTTCGTCCGGCTCCTGGCAAACCATCCGTGGTTCGAGGTGGCGGCGGTGGCGGCGTCGTCCGCCAGCGCCGGCAAGCGATACGGCGACATCGTCCGCTGGCGGGAGACGACGGCGCTCCCGGAGCAGATCGCGAAGCTCATCGTGCAGGAGTGCGCGCCGCCCCTGACCGGGCCGATCGTCTTCTCTGCACTCGACGCCGACGTAGCGGGCCCGATCGAGCAGGCATTTGCGCGGGCGGGCGGGTTCGTCGTGACCAACGCGCGGACCCACCGCATGGACGCCGACGTCCCACTGCTCATTCCCGAAATCAACGCCGATCACTTGCGGCTGGTGGATACTCAGCGCTCGGCACGCGGGTGGTCCGGTGCGATCATCACCAATCCCAACTGCTCCACCGCCGCGCTCGCCCTGACGCTGGCGCCGCTCCACAAGACCTTCGGCATCGAGAAGCTGTTCATCTCGACGATGCAGGCGGTATCGGGGGCAGGCTATCCAGGCGTTCCCTCCCTCGACATCATCGGAAACGTCATTCCCTACATCGGCGGCGAAGAGGAGAAGATCGAGCGCGAGAGCCGCAAGATTCTCGGTACCCTGGGTGCCCAGGGCGTGACCCCGGCATCGTTCCCGGTGAGCGCCCACACCAATCGCGTCGCCGTCATCGACGGACACATGGTGGCGATGTCGGTCGGGTTCTCGCGCCGGGTAGGTGTGGACGAGGCGCTCGGGGCGATGAGAGAGTTCCGCGCCGGACCCTGCGTCGCGGAGCTGCCCTCCACGCCGGTGCCACCGATCGAGGTCGACATGCGGAGCGATCGTCCGCAGCCCCGGCTCGATCTCGATCGCGGCGGCGGCATGGCGGTAACTGTGGGGCGGGTACGGCCCTGCCCGATTCTCGATCTTCGGATGGTCGTGCTCGGTCACAACACCATCAGGGGCGCCGCCGGGCAGGCGGTGCAGATCGCCGAGCTCCTCGTGGCCGACGGCCGAGTGGACCGTCCGGAATGATCGTCGCGAAGTTCGGCGGAACCTCGGTGGCCGATGCGGCCGCCATCCGGCAACTGATCGCGATCGTGCGCGGACGGGCGGCCGCCCGTCCCGTCGTCGTCATCTCGGCTCTGTCGAAAGTGACCGATGCCCTGCTGGCGTTGCGGTCGCCGGTCCTGGCGGGCGATGGCCAGGCAGCGGACGCCGCGGTGCTGGCACTGGTGGCCCGGCACGCCGAGACGGCGCGCGATCTCCCCGGCGCCGAAGCAGCGCTGGAGCAGATCCGCGTCGATGCGGAATCCCTCTGCCGCGACCTCGCCAGCGCGCTCGGACGGCGGCTCTCGCCCGCCGAGCTCGATGGGGTGGCTGGACGCGGTGAAATCTGGAGCTCCCGCCTCATCGCCGCGGCGATGGCGGGTGCGGGACTCGACGCCGTTTGGGTGGACATCCGGCCGATCATGGTCACCGACGATCGATTCGGCCGGGCCACGCCACGAAGTGAAACCTTCGAGGGGCGCGCCCGCGAGGTGCTGGCGCCGATGGCCAACGCCGGCCGGATCCCGGTGACCCAGGGCTTTGTCGGCGCCACCGCCGACGGCCGGCCGACGACGCTCGGACGCGGCGGCTCCGACTTCACCGCCGCGCTGCTCGGCGCCGCCCTCGCGGTGGAGCGGGTGGAGATCTGGACCGACGTGGACGGTCTCATGACGGCCGATCCGCGTATCGTGCCATCAGCCCGGACGCTCGCGGAGGCGAGCTATGAGGAGGCGGCGGAGCTCGCCACCTTCGGAGCCAAGGTGCTGCATCCCGCCACGGCGCAGCCCCTCGTGCGCGCCGGGATACCGATCGTCGTCCTGAACTCCACCCGGCCCGACCAGCCGGGAACAATCATCGAGCCCTCGGCAACCCTCGAGCGCATGGGTGACTCGCCGATCCGGTCGATCTCGTTCAAGCGAGGAATCACCGTGGTCAACGTGCGTGCCCCGCGAATGCTCGGCGCCTATGGCTTCCTCCGGGGGATGTTCGAGGTGTTCGAGCGACACGAGGTGGTCGTGGACGTGCTCGCCAGCAGCGAGGTGAGCGTGTCGCTTACAGTGGAAGACCGATCGCGTCTGGACTCGGTGGTACCAGAGCTCTCGGAGCTCGGCGAGGTCTGGGTGGAGCATGGGCGGGCGATCGTGGCCGTCGTGGGCATCGGGCTCCGCAACACGGCAGGGCTCGCCGCCCGGCTCTTCAAGGCGGTGCAGCCCGCCAACGTCGAAGTGATCTCCCAGGGGGCGTCGGCGATCAACATGACGTTCGTGGTGCGCGAGGAAGACGGCCCGGGAGTGGTGCAGCGCCTGCACATGGAGTTCTTCGGGAGCTGCTGATGCGCATCGTCGTCGTGGGATATGGCAAGATGGGCCGGGCGGTGGCTGCCCTCGCCGAATCGCGCGGACACTCGATTGTCGGCACGATCGGCGCCGGGGAGAATGCCGGCGGGAAGGCGCTCACCCGCGAGCGGCTCGCCGGCGCCGACGTCGCGATCGAGTTTACCGGACCCGACGCTGTGGTCCCCAACCTCGAGCGCCTCATCGAGGCCGGCGTGCCGACGGTCACGGGAAGCACCGGATGGCTCGCCGACCTCCCGCGCATCGCCCGGCTCGTCGACGAACGCGGCGGGGCGCTCCTCCACGCGTCGAACTTCTCGACGGGCGTCCACCTCTTCCTGCGCGCCGCCAGGGAGCTGGCCAGGCGATTCGCCGGTCAGGCGGAGTTCGATTCCTTTATACTGGAAGAGCACCACGCCGCCAAGCGCGATGCCCCCTCGGGCACGGCAAGGTCGCTGCAGGCCGCGTTGACGGAAGGCGACGGCGGCCGGCCGTTTCCGATTACGTCAATCAGGGCCGGCGTCATACCGGGAACGCACACGGTCACATATGACGCCCCCTCGGAAACAGTGATACTCCGTCACACCGCCCGGAACCGCGACGGCTTTGCGGCAGGCGCCCTCTCTGCGGCGGAGTGGCTGCCCCGGCATCCGGGGGTGCATACCTTCGAAGACATGCTCTTTGGAGCCTCGGGATGACTCGTTTGCGGGGATGCGGCACGGCGCTCGTCACGCCTTTCACCGACCGCGGCGAGGTGGACCTCCCGGCGCTGCACGGCCTTGTCGAGTGGCAGATCGCCGAGGGGATCGACTTCCTCGTCCCCTGCGGGTCTACCGGTGAGGCGCAGACGCTGGACGAGAGCGAACGGGAGAGGGTCGTGGCCACGGTCGTCGAAACGGTGGCCGCTCGAGTCCCGGTGATGGCGGGAGCGACGAGTAACGATACGGCCCGCGCGGTAGACGAGACCCGCCGAATGTGCTGCGTCGGCGCCGACTACATCCTCACGGCCACACCGTACTACAACAAGCCCACCCAGGAAGGACTCTACCGCCATTTCATGGCCGTTGCCGACGCTTCGACGCGGCCCGTCTGCCTGTACAACGTTCCCGGCAGAACCGCGGTCAATCTCACCCCCGCGGTTGCACTCCGCCTCGCCGGACATCCGAACATCATGGGCATCAAGGAGGCCAGCGGGGATCTGAGGCAGATCATGGACCTCCTGGTGGGCCGGCCGGATGGCTTCTCCGTGCTCTCGGGCGACGACTGGCTGGCACTCCCCGTCGTCACCATGGGAGGCGACGGCCTCATCTCCGTCACCTCCAATGAGGTGCCGAAGGCGATGGCCGAGCTGCTCCGTCTGGCGCTCGCCGAAGATCTCGACCGTGCTCGCGCCTGCCACAACAGGCTGCTGCCCCTCATGGATGCCAACTTCGTCGAGACAAATCCGGTGCCGGTCAAGGCGGCGCTCAGCCTGATGGGGCGCATCCGCGACGTGCTTCGGCTGCCGCTCGTGCCGGCGACGCAGTCGACGCGGACGGCGCTCGCATCCGCGCTCAGGGCCGCCGGTGTTGCCGGTGTCTGAAGGAGCAGCCGCGCTTCGGGCAGCGATCCAGCGTTACGTCTCCGCGGTTCCCGAGGGCGAGGAATCGGCTGCGCGGGCCGCCTTCATGGAGCTCAAGGCGGCGCTCAACGCAGGGACGGTGCGCTCCGCAGAGCGCGGGCCCGATGGTACCTGGCACGCGAATGCATGGGTCAAGGCCGGCATCCTGCTCGGCTTTCGGCTGGGTCGTCTCGCTCCGATGGCGACCGGAAGCCCCTTTCCCTACTTCGACAAGGACACCTATCCCCTTCGTCCGGTGAGCCTCGACGACGGCATCCGGATCGTGCCGGGCGGGTCGAGCATCCGGGACGGCTGCTATGTGGCTCGTGGCGTGGTGTGCGTGCCCCCGATGTGGATCAACGTCGGTGCGTACGTCGACGAAGGCACCATGGTGGACAGCCACGCCCTCGTGGGCTCGTGCGCGCAGATCGGCAAACGGGTTCACCTCTCGGCGGCGGCGCAGATCGGCGGCGTGCTCGAGCCGGTAGGCGCGGTCCCGGTGATCGTCGAGGACGACGTGCTGGTGGGCGGCGGGTGCGGCGTGTACGAGGGAACGATCGTGCG
>JBOHSC010000429.1:0-7873 GCA_050733115.1 Gemmatimonadales bacterium | reverse complement strand
TGTCGAGAGTTCCTCCAGTGTGGCCGAGCCCCCGGCCCGACATCATCGGGACGGCGACCCCGCAGCTGGCCACCATCGGGGCGAGGAGGAGTGAGACCTTGTCGCCCACGCCCCCGGTGGAATGCTTGTCCACTCTCGGGATGGGAAAGCCGTCGAATCGGAGGCGGTCGCCCGACTCGAGCATGGCGTCGGTGAGCGCGGCCAGCTCTTCCGGCTTGAGTCCGCGCCAGACGATGGCCATCAGGAGGGCGGCCATCTGGTAGTCGGGGACGCGGTTGGCGGTGTATTCCGCGATGAGCCCCGCCCACTGCTCGGGCGAGAGGGCGTGCCCGTCCCGCTTGTGCTCGATGAGCGGCGGAATCACCATTCGGCAACCCACGCCATGGATTCGCTAGTGCCCAAGCCGTTCCTCGCCTTCTTCCTTGGATTGCTGTCCGCGTTCGCGACGCCTGCGGCGGCGCAGAGCGCTCACGACCACGTGATCATGGGCACGGCGGCGATCGAGGCCCACGACCTGACCACCGGTGAGGCGCACTACGCGGCCGCGCTGGCCCTCGACTCCATGAGCTACGAGGCCAACTGGCGTTCGGCGATTGCGCTCATGGACGAGGGGGGGATGATCCCCGACAGCGTCCGGAGCCCGCGCCGAGACTCCCTCTACGCCCGGGCGGAGGCGCTGGCCCGCCGTGCCGTGGTGGCGGACTCGTCGCGAGCCGAGGGCCACTTCGCGCTGGCGGCGGCGGTCGGACGCGCTTCCCTCACGATGGGGAAGAAGGCCCGCATCAGGAGGGCCGCGGTCGTCCGCGACGAGGCGCTGAAGACCATCGCGATCGACCCGCGGCACGACGGCGCCTACCACATCCTCGGACGGTGGAACGCGGAGATCATGCGGCTCTCCGGTATCAGCCGCTTCTTTGCGAAGAAGTTCCTCGGCGCGGGAGTCTTCGGCAAGGCGTCGTGGGAGGAGGCGATCTCCAACATGGAAAAGGCGGTGGCGCTCGATCCGGGGCGCATCTATCACCGACTCGAGCTGGCGCAGATCTACATCGACCGGAAGCGCTACGCAGAAGCGCGGAAGGAGCTGGACCAGGTGGACGCTCTGCCCGACCGGGAGATCATGGACCCGGAGTATCGGCGGCAGGCCTCCGAGCTCTCGAAGGAAATTGCCGACCGCCGATAACGGCTTCTAGTCGAGCAGATCCCGCGCGCGATCGGCGGCCCGGTCGAGTCCCTCCTCGAGTCTGCGGCGCCGGCGGCTCAACTCCTTCCGGGTCCGCTCTCCAGCCTTGTCGAGCCCCTCCTCGGCCTCCTCACGCAGCTTGTGGAGGCGCCGCCCGATCTGCTTCCTGGTCTTCTCGCCGCGGTCGGGGGCGTAGAGAATCGCGATGCCGGCGCCGAGCAGGGCCCCCAGCATTACCCCCATGGCGAAACCGGCGGCTCGGCCGGTCCGGTGATCCTCTTCGACTTCCTCCTCCTCGTCCTCATCCTCTATACGGGCTTTGTCGGGTGACATCGTGGCATCCTCCCTCGGGGTGGCATCGCTCCTGCCTGCAACCTACAGGTCGAGCGGTAGTCGTCAACCATCATGACACCGCAGATTCTTGACGGTGCCTAGTGCAGACTTCTTCACCGTTTTCGCCGGCGGCCGGGCGACTTATAATGAGCTAGCCTGGAACCGCTTGCGGCGGCGCCCGGCCAACCCATCACCGTGGACTCGATCCATGACAAGCGCTGCACTGGGTGTCGACGAGCTTGAACGGCTCCAGGCCCGGGTAAGCACCCTGGAGCAGGAGCGGAAGCACCTTCTGGCCGTGATCGAGATCCTGCAGGATATTGGCGGATCGCTGCACTTTGCCGACATCGTCCGGTCGGTCACGCTGCGCCTGGGTGAAACGTTCGGCCTCGACCGCTGCTCCATCTTCCTGGCTGAGCGCGGCGGAGAGAGCGTGCGGCTGGTGGCCAGCTACGAGGATCCGGGCATCCGCAACTACGCGGTAGATCTCGACCGCTATCCTGAGCTCCGCCTGGCACTCCAGACCGGGCAGACTGTCTTCATCGCGGACGCCGCCACCGACCCCTCGCTCGGCCCCGCACGGTGGGCCCTGGCCGCCCGCAAGGTCAAGACGATCACCGTTATCCCGATCTCCTGGAGGGGAACGGCTATCGGCGCCATATTTCTCAGGACGTTCAGGGACGGACCCAGCTTCTCGGCGACCGACCTCGAGTTCTGCCAGGTGGTGGCCAACCTGACTGCCAAGGCACTCCGGAATGCGCACCGCTTCGAGCGGATGCGGCAGCGGCGTGGCGAAGACGAGGCGCTGCGCCGGCGTGAGGGGGAGCAGGCCGCGCTCCTCGGCTTCGTGCGCCGACTGCTGGCCAGCACCCCGACCATCTCTCCTCTTCAGGGCGACCCGCCGTTCGATCCCGCCGACTCGCCGGAGATCGAGCGGCTCGTGGGGGTCGCGCAGGCCGTGCTCAGCCAGGAGTCAGCCTCACGGTGAACGTTTCAGCAGCCGACCGGGCGGCCTGGCTGCGACAGCAAATCGAGCGCGCGAACATCGCCTACTACGTACTCGACGCTCCGGAAATCCCGGACGCCGAGTACGACAGGTTTTTTCGCGAGCTGCAGGAACTGGAGCGCAAACACCCCGACCTGCTCACCCCCGACAGTCCCTCCCAGCGCGTCGGCGCGACCGTAGCCGGCGCCTTCGCCAAATACACCCATCGCCATCCCATGCTCTCCCTCGCCAACGCCTTCTCGGCGGAGGAGCTGACTGAATGGGAGGAGCGCAACGCCCGCATCCTGCCCGAGGTGCGCGAGGCGGGGTACACCGCCGAGATCAAGATCGACGGCGCGGCGGTCAGCCTGACCTTCGAGGACGGGCGGCTCACGGTGGGTGCCACGCGCGGCAATGGCGTGATCGGAGAGAACATCACCGCCAATCTCCGGACGATCGCCGACGTGCCTCTGGCGCTCAAGGGCCGGGGCTGGCCCAGGGTCCTGGAGGTGCGCGGCGAGGTGTACATGCCGTACGCCGGCTTCCAGAAGGTCAACGAGGAGCGCGAGAGGGAGGGAGAGCCCCCCTTCGCCAACCCCCGCAACGCCGCCGCCGGCGGACTCCGCCAGCTCGACCCCGCCCTCACGCGCAAGCGCCGCCTCCGTCTCTTCGCATTCGCCATCGAGCCGATCGACGGCCAGATCAAGGCGAAGACCCACTGGGAGGTGCTCGACCTTCTCGATGGCTGGGGCTTCCAGGTGGAGCCGAGCCGGCAGCGCTTTGCCGACCTCGCGGACGCGCTGGCGCAGATCGCCGCGTACGAAGCCCTCATTCCCCGACTGCCCTTCCAGGCGGACGGCGTGGTCCTGAAAGTGGACCGGCTGGCGCTGCACGGCGAGCTTGGCGTCGTCGGCGGGAGGGAGCCCCGGTGGGCCATCGCCCGGAAGTTTGCGCCCGAGGTAGCGATTACCCGGGTGCGGGACATCCTCATCAATGTGGGCCGCACCGGCGCGCTCAATCCCTACGCGACTCTCGAGCCGGTGGAAATCAGCGGTGTGACCGTCAGCAACGCCACGCTGCACAACGAGGAGCTGATCGCGCAGAAGGACATCAGGGTCGGTGACTGGGTCGAGGTCATCAGGGCCGGCGAGGTGATTCCCCAGGTGGTCCGCTCGCTTCCCGACCGCCGGACCGGCAACGAGCGTCGGTTCGAGATGCCCGATGCCTGCCCTGACTGCGGCACCGCGGTCGAGCGTCCCTCCGGCGAGGCGATGCGGTACTGCCCCAACGCGAGCTGCCCCGGCCGGATTCTCGAGGGAATCGTCCACTTCGCATCACGCGGCGCCATGGATATCCGCGGACTCGGCTACGAGCGGGTGCGCCAGCTCCTCGACGCCCGGCTCATCGCCGACGTATCCGACCTCTATCGTCTCACCGCAGAGCAGCTGATCGAGCTCGACCGCTTCGCCGAGCAGTCGGCCGCTCAGCTCGTCGCGGCAATCGCGGCGTCGAAGAAGCAGCCGCTCTCCATCCTGCTCTTCGGACTCGGTATTCGCCACGTGGGCAAGGCGGTCGCGGTCCTCCTCGCCCGACGCTTCGGCACCATGGCCGCACTCGCGTCGGCATCGAAGGAGGCAATCAACTCGGTGCCGGGCGTCGGCCCCGCCATTGCCGAGGCGGTGGAGGCGTTCTTCGCCGAGCCTCGAAACCAGAAGCTCATCCGGCGTCTTGGCGAGTCGGGACTCAACTTTGCCGAGCCACGCGCCGAATCGGCCGACGGCCCGCTGGCGGGGAAGACGTACGTTCTCACCGGCACTTTGCCAACCCTCTCGCGCACCGACGCCGGGGCGCTCATCGAAAGCGCGGGAGGCCGCGTCGCCGGAAGCGTGAACAAGAAGACCGACGCCGTCGTGGCCGGCGAGGAGGCAGGAGGCAAGCTGGAGAAGGCCAAGTCGCTCGGCGTGGAGGTGATCGACGAAGCCGAGCTCTTGCGTCGCGTCGGCCGCACGGCCTAAGATGCAGCGTCTCCAACCCGACCATCCATGAGCTCTCAGCCGTCCAGGCCGCTTCATCCCGGACTCCGTATCGGCCGCCGGGTTCTGCACCAGCTCCGCGCCTCGCTCGAGCGGGATACCGGCCTGCAGGCGGCGTCCTACCTGCAGGAGGCGGGATTCGCGGGGGGTGAGGAGCTCTACGCCGAGTTCACCGAGTGGCTGCTCGCCACCAGAGGAGTGGAGCATCCGCCGGAGCTGGACATCGAGTTCCTCAGCGAGGCGATATCGCAGTTCTTCGCCGAGCAGGGATGGGGATCGCTGAGCGCGGCGCCATTCGGCGGGGCGGTGATGGCGCTCGACTCATCAGAGTGGGCGGAGGCCGCGGAGGAGGGCCGTGGCGAGTTTCCCTCCTGCCATCTGACGTGCGGGCTGCTGGCCGATTTCTTCGGGCGTCTCTCCGACCAGGTCGTCGCGGTCATGGAAGTCGAGTGCCGCTCGCGCGGCGACACCCGCTGCCGCTTCCTCGCGGGCGCGCCGGACACACTCAGCACCGTCTACGAGCGCATGGCGCAGGGCACGACGTACGCCGATGCGCTCGGTGTCAGCTCGAGCGCTTGAGGAGCTTGATCTCTCCCGAGCCCGTCTCGATCGCGATCGATCCCCTCCCATCCCCGATCCGCCCCGTCATGTGGTCGCGCCCGTGCCGGGTGACCTGCAGCGGAAAATCGGTCTCGATGTCTCCGCTCGACGTTTCTATTTCGACCTCGGCTCCGAGCGTGGGCGGTGCGGTGATGGCGATGTCGCCCGAGCCAGTCTCGACATCCAGACTTCCCACGTCCTCGCGCAAGTCGGCGGTGATGGCCCCGCTGCCGGTTTCGAGCGAAATCTTCGGCGAGCGGACGACCGAGAGGCGGATCTCCCCCGAGCCGGTATCGATGGAGAGCTCGCCGCCCTGAAGATCGCTGCCGGTCACGTCGCCGGAGCCGGTGTCGACCGAGAGAGTCTTTCCGTTGACGCGGGAGATCTCGACCGACCCCGACCCGGTGTCGATCGACAGGTCGCCGTCCACCTGCGTCGCCCGCACCATCCCCGATCCGACATCGATGCCGAGCGTCCCCTTGAAGCCGGTCACGGTAACCGGAGCGCTCGCGGCGTCGACCAGAAGCTCGCCGCTCACGTTGGCCACCGTCACCTTCCCCACCGCCAGGTACAGCGAGACACGATGGCCGGGCGGCACCTGGACGCGGAGGTCGGCGTGTGCGTCCACGCCGCCGGGCCGGCTGCCGATGATGACCTTGCGGGCATCTCGCGAGTCATGCCAGCCGCGGTGGTGCTCCCACTCGTCGCCGTCGCCAAAGGTGCCGTCGTCTCTCACCCGGATCTCGGTGGAGCTTCTGCCGTCATCGCCGGCGAAGTACACCCGGTCACCCGGGTAGATGACCCTGAGGCTCCGCCGCCCGGAAACTTCGTCCTGCACCACCTTGAGCCGTGCGGCTTCCGCTCCGCCGCGCGTCATCTGCACGGCGACGGTACCCTGGCCGGCCTCGACCTGAAGCTGGCCCGCGAGATTGTAGATGGCGACGTCGTCGCCGTCGAGGGTATATCGCTCGGTCTGAGCGGCGAGGACGGCCGCAGGCAGGAACAGGACCGTGAGGAAGGACAGCAATCGCATCGAGGGGCTCCGGAAGAGTGGACCCCCCTTGGACGGGCTGCCGGCGAAAATGGTTGCAACGGGGCGGAGGCTAGATCTTGTCGGCGTAGTCGGGGCGGACGACCAGCTCGCCGTTCTGGATGATCTCGCGGTCCCAGGGCAGGATGATGAAATTCTCGGTTTCGAAGGCGTAGAAGTCGGGAGCGTAGTCCCCGGTCTTGAACGAGACGGCGCTCCTGACTTCCGCGGGGTGCAGTGCACGCACCTCGTTCAGGGCCAGCTTCATGGTGCTGCCGGTGTCACAGGTCTCGTCCACCACGAGCACGCGCCGGCCGCGGATCGACGGCGGCGGCCCGGACACGAGTACCGGCGCCTCGCCCGCCTCCCGGCGGGTAACCGCCATGGAGCTGAACTCGCTCTGGAGGATCGACGCCACCACGACACCGGGAATCACGCCGGCCTTGGCGATGCCGAGCACGATCTCGGGCTGGTACTCGCGAGCCACATGCATGGCCAGGGCGCGGCAGAGCTCGCCGAAGAAGGGCCAGTCCACCTCCAGCACACCACGCGGACTCGATTGTGGGGCACGACGCATTGCAGACCTCCACGAGAGACATCGTCAACCTACGCCTCATGGCGCAATGCAGCAACCGCGTTGCGTTGCGGCTGGTGCAGTCGAGGACTATCTTTGCCCGAGTCCAACGTGTTGTGCCCCTTCGACTTTGCTCGGAGAGCCGTCCGAACCCATGACTTTCTGGCGACGCCTGTTCGGCCGGCAATCCCGGGAGGCGCTGGCGCCCCAGCGCCTCGACTACCTGAACGAGGGGCTGGCGCTGGAGCGGCAGGGTGATTTCGAGGCCGCGCTCACCTCGTACCGGCTGGCGTTCAGGGATAATCCCACCGACTCGCGTATTCTTCTGAACATGGCCATCGCCTTTACCAAGACCGGCCAGCCGGAAGAGGCCATCCGCCACTACAAGCGCGCCCTCGAGCTCGACGACAGTCTGGTCGGTGCGCACTATGGCGTGGCGTTCCTCCTGCTCAAGCGCGGTGATGCCCAGCCGGCGGCCGAGCACCTGCGCGCGTTTCTCGCGCGTCCCCCCAAGGGCCCCGACGCCGACCGCTGGATCCGGCACGCCGAAACGGCGCTGCGCGAAATCGCGGGAGCGCCCGCACCGGAGACATCGTGAATCGCAGGTTCCGGGTATGCGGGGCCGTTCTCCTCGCAGCATGCAGCAGTCTTCAGGATGTCGGCGGCGTGGTGGCGATCGAGGTCACCGCGCCGGCATCGCCCATCATCGAGGTCCATGAAACGACCCAGCTCTCGGCGCGCGCGCTCAACGGCGATGGCGACAGCATCGCCGCGCCGATCGTGTGGAGTGTGGCCGACACCACGGTCAGCGTTGATCCTTCCACCGGTCTGGTCACGGGCGTTGCGCCGGGTATCGGTCGCGTGTTCGCGAGCGTGGGCACGTTGAGCTCGGGCGTGGTGACCTTCAACGTGCTCGCCCCCGCCGACACGATCACCATCACCGACGACTCGATTGTCACCGTCACGGCCGATCAGCCCGAATCGGACGGGCTCAAGGTGGAGCTGGCGAGCCTTTCGCCGCCGGGGGTGCTGTCGGGACGGCCGGTGGTCTTCACGATCACCTCTCCCGATCCCGCGGCCGCCACGCCCACCGTGGCGTTCGCCAACGGCCTCACCGCCGACACGGTCACGACGGCGT
>JBOHSC010000428.1:0-2716 GCA_050733115.1 Gemmatimonadales bacterium | reverse complement strand
GAAGACCGCTCCAGGAAGAGACGCTCAAGCGGGGAGGCCTCCTACTTCCCGAGGTGTGAGTAAGTCACGGCAATTGGAAGAGATGAACGTTGTCACCCACCACGGCGAGCATGTTTGCGGTCCGATCCAGGGTCACGGTGGCGCCGTAGCGGGTAGAGACAGCCTCGTGCCCGATGACGTGGAACCGATCGCTCTGGATGTCGCCCATCCAGAGGAGCCCTTCTTCGGTGGCAGCGAAGAACACGACGCCGTTCGGGCGCGAAGCGAGCTCAACCGAGAAATTGAAAACCTGCTTGCGCGACGCATCACGGCGAAGATTGATGGAGGTCACCGGAAGTATGCGGTCCGGGGGGGCCAGTCTGAACAGCCACAAGTTCTGATCATCGTCTCCAACGGAACAGTTGGCCACCAGGAGCAGATTGCCAAGGAGTGCCACATCATTGACCCCTCGTTGTGCCGCGGTGTTGTACCGGACGCGCGCCAGTACCACCCCGGATCGCACGTTGACTAGGCACAGATCCCCGTCCTCGGCCGCCGTGACCACAACTCCGTTATGCCAGTCCACGACGCCGCGCACGTGACGAAGGGGGTAGGGACTAGGCACCGGAGTGGGAGATCGGATGTCCACGACCCGTTCGAGGGCGTACGCTTCCACACCATCCACGGCCCGCCAGATGAGCAGGTGCCCTGACTCGTGACCGCTCGCGAAGTACTGCCTCCCGTCGAGTCGCATTTCCGCGCCATTCGTCGCAACCCCAAAGGCCTGATCGTAATGGAGCACTGCGCGGCGAGTGAGCAGCGTCGCACCCGCGTTCGGCAATTCACTGCCTGGAGCGGACGAGATCCGGTCCATCTCCCAGATGATGATGGAGGAGCTGTCGTTCGAGGTCGCGAAGACATTCGCGTCCAGAGGTGTGATCATCTGGACCCCGACCCAGGCCGGCGTGATGGCCGCGCTCTCAATGACGGGGGCCCCACGGGGGGCGTCCGGGAGCCGGAACAATGTCAAGGTGCCGTCCCACCGCCCGATGGCGAAGCTGTCTTGGTCAACCCAGCGGGTCTCCTGGGCCATGGAGAATGTGGCTCCCCAATCAATCAGAGGCAGACCCGTCGACGCGCCCGGGTCTGCCGGGGTGAGGGCGCGAAGGCCCAGTGCCCGACGCGACGCGAGCACCGGAATCAGTGGTTGGGCGTGAGTCCGATCCCAGCGAGGCACGTTCCCCCCTAACCTACAGATCCAGATCGACCCAGACTGTTGCGTGATCGGAAGCAGCGCAGGCCCACGCCGCTGCCGGAATGGTATGGCGGAATCGGTTCCCGGACCAGCATGGGTCTCACAGGTCGAAGGATCTCCCCGCCGCGGCTGCCCTCACGCCTTGGTGGTGGCTCGGTATCGCTTGGAGGCGCGGATGACGGGAGTAGGGGTCTGGCGCCTCTCAAGCGTCTTCCCTTATGGGGGTCGTTTTGGGGGGGCTCACCGATAAGCCAACCCGCCCTGCGCTGCACGAAAATCGACTCCGTGGCAATTTGACGCTGCTTGCGGCCACGTTAAACAAACAGCCAAACGGCGAGGCTCCGGTGCGTCGCGCTGGGGCTTCATCGTTTCATAGCTGATAAGGCGCCTCCCATGACATTGTGGATGCTGACGCCGGTTCCCGGCGGGCGCGTGGCGATCCGAATCCGGCACGCAACCGACCGCGCCCGACGGATCGCCTTGGATGAGGCCCGGACCACCGACCTCCGGGAGGAGTGGCGCTGCAGCCGATGCAGCGGCTGGTTTCCCAGCGAAGCCGTGAGGCTAGTGAACTCTGGCCGAAGCGTCGCAGGAGTGCCGGAGATCGCCGCGTACTGCGGATCGTGCCGCGAGAGCTCACCCAGCCCGGGAAGCGCGCCGCAGCGTAGCGCGCACGACCCCTGAGCTTCTTAGCGTCGTGCACCACAAACCCCGGAAGGGCGCTTGATAGCGGAGACAATGGATGTCACCTACGCGTGCCAAGGCTCGTCAGCCCGCCCGGAAGCGGAGCGTGCTGGTCGTGGATGACGACGAACCTGTACGTCGACTTTCCCTGCGAATTCTCCGTGAGGCCGGCTATGAAGTGTTCGAGGCGAGGAGCGGGTGGGAGGCTATCGAACTCCTGCGTGAACATCCCGACGAGATCGACGCCGTGATCACGGATATCGTGATGCCGGGACTCGCCGGCTTTGAGCTGATCGAGGGAGGACCGGGACGGCCGTGCCCCGTTGCTCAAGATAGATGCCCGATTTGCCGACAGAAACCGACCCTAAGACTGCCCCCAGCCTAGGGGAAGGGTCGGCCGAAGGTCGCCTCCGATCTCGCCCAGTGTGAACAAGCGGCCAACCGAACCGCGAGCGCTTGCCTCCGGAGCAGATGAGGCGGCGGCGGATAGCGCCGAGTAGCGAATTCTCAAGGGTTTGAATTTGTGCCAGATTCGTTGGCGCTACCTGGCGCCGGTGGATGCGGCACTGTTTTTCGGCACCTGACACCCGAGACAGAGGGACGCGCCCAGTATGCCCACCGGCAGCAGGACCGCGCCCAGCGAGGTGCCGAGGGCGAGCTTGGTGCGGAAGTTGGCCAGCGCGACCAGTGCTGGCACGATGACGATCCCGCCGCCCACGCCGAAGAGGCCCGAGCGCACTCCCGCAACCAGGCCGATGATAAGCAACGTGATCGCCAACAGTGCCTCCTGGCATGATC
>JBOHSC010000427.1:0-10469 GCA_050733115.1 Gemmatimonadales bacterium | reverse complement strand
GACCCGAACATCCGCATCAGGTCGTCTTCGAGCGACAGGAAAAAGACCGACTGGCCGGGATCGCCCTGACGGCCCGAGCGTCCCCGCAGCTGCCGGTCGATGCGCCGGGACTCGTGGCGCTCGGTGCCCACGATCTGCAGGCCCGCTTCCTCGGTCGTGAGGTCGAGCTGGGCGCCCAGCTTGATGTCGGTGCCGCGGCCGGCCATGTTGGTCGCGATCGTGATCGCGCTCTTCTGGCCCGCCCCGGCGACGATCTCCGCCTCCCGCTGGTGGTACTTCGCGTTCAGCACTTCGTGCTTGAGGCCGCGCCGCTTGAGCTGGCGCGACAGCGTTTCCGACACGTCCACGTTCACGGTGCCGATGAGGACCGGCCAGCCGAGTCCGTGCAGGCGCTCGACCTCGTCCATGATGGCGTCGTGCTTTTCCTTCCGCGTCTTGTAGATCCTGTCGGCCTCGTCGATGCGGCAAATCGGGCGATTCGTGGGAATGACGCTCACCTCGAGACCATAGATCGAGAAGAACTCCGTCTCCTCGGTTTCCGCGGTGCCCGTCATGCCCGACAGCTTGTCGTACATCCGGAAATAGTTCTGGATGGTGATCGTGGCGAAGGTTTGCGTCTCCCCCTTCACCTGCACCCGCTCCTTGGCCTCGACGGCCTGGTGGAGCCCGTCGGCCCAGCGGCGCCCGGTCATGATGCGGCCGGTGAACTCGTCGACGATCACCACCTGGCCGTCCTGCACCAGGTAGTCCACTTCCTTCTCGTACAGAACGTGCGCCTGGAGGAGCTTGTGGATGATGTGCAGCTTCTCGCTCTTGAGCGCGTAGTCCGACTCGACCGTCCGGCGGGCCTCGATCCGGTCGTGGGGCGACAGGTCGGGATCCTTGTCGATCCGGTGGATCTGCTCCGAGATGTCGGGCACGAGAAAGAGCTCGGGATCGTCGGGAGACATGGCCTCCGCACCGCGGTCGGTGAGGTGCACCGAGTGGCCGCGCTCGTCGAGCACGAAGTAGAGCACGTCCTCCATGTCGCGCATGCGCTGCTGCCTCATCGGCAGCTTGCGGTCGCCGATGGCGTCGAGCTCCATGCGCTGCACCATTTGCTTGAGACCCTGCTCGTTCATCAGCTTGAGCAGGCGCTTGTTCTTCGGCATGCCGAGCTGCGCCTGGTACAGCTTGAGCGCGGCGTCGTCCTGCGTCTTCGGATCCTCCAGCAGCCTCTCCGCCTCGGCCAGCAGGCTGTTCACCACCCCCGTCTGCTTGCGAACCAGGTCGCCCACGTGCCGGTCGAACTGCGCGTACTTGTCGTCCGCCTCGTTGCCCACCGGCCCCGAGATGATGAGCGGCGTCCGCGCCTCGTCGATGAGGATCGAGTCGACCTCGTCGATGATCGCGAAGGCGTGCTCCCGCTGTACCCGCTGCTCGAGCGAGAACACCATGTTGTCGCGGAGGTAGTCGAAGCCGAACTCGTTGTTGGTGCCGTAGGTGATGTCGGCCAGGTAGGCTGCGCGCCGGTCGGGCGAGGAGGGCTCGGTCTCGTCCAGGCAGGACACGGTCAGGCCCAGATACTTGAGGACGTGTCCCATCCACTGGGAATCGCGGCGGGCCAGGTAGTTGTTGACCGTGACGAGGTGTACGCCGCGGCCGGTGAGGGCGTTGAGATAGAGCGGAAGAGTGGCGACGAGTGTCTTTCCCTCGCCGGTAGCCATCTCGGCAATCCGTCCCTGGTGCAGCACCACCCCGCCGATGAGCTGCACGTCGTAGGGAACCATGTCCCAGACCAGATCGTGCCCGATCACCGACACCGTCGTCCCCAACAGCCGGCGGCAGGCCTCGCGCACCGTGGCGAAGGCCTCGGGGAGGAGGTCGTCCAGCTCCGCACTGAGCTCCTTCTTGTAGCGGGTCTCCAGCTCGTGGAATTGCCGCTCCAGACCGTCCCGCTCCACCGGATCGGCGCAGCCGTGCTTGGCCTGCCGGACCTCCTCGAGCTCGGTCTTGATGACCCCCGTGCGCTCGGCGAGGCGCTCCCGGAAACGGCCGGTTTGCGCCTTGAGCTCGTCCTCGTTCAGGTCCTTGAGACGCGCTTCGTGGGCGTGAACGGCGTCCACGATCGGCTGTATCCGCTTGCGCTCGCGGTCGAACCGCGTTCCGAAGACCGCGGTCATCAGATTCTTGATCATTCTGGGCCCAAATATAAGCGGTGCGAGGCTATATACCCGGCCACCGCGTCGGGAACCCAGCCCCCGATCGATCGTCCCTCCCGGACCCGCCGGCGTATCTCCGTGGCCGAAATGTCGATGGCCGGCACCTCAACGGTGCCCGAAATCGCAGGGAGCCGGGGAACCACCGACCCCGGCCTGGCAAAGACGACGATCCGGGCCAGCCGCGGAATTTCCGCCGCCTCGTGCCACGCCGGAAAATCGGCTGCCGCATCGGCCCCGAGGAGCAGGGTGAATTCGGTGCCCGGCTCGCGGGCGTGCAGCGCCCGGAGGGTATCGACGGTATAGGAAGGGCCGGGCCGGGAGAGCTCGAGGGACTCCACGCTCAGTGCGGGAATACCTTCGATGGCGAGGTCGAGCATCGCTGCCCGGTCGGCGGCGGAGGCGCCGTGAAGACCCCGCTTGAACGGCTGCTCGCGCGCGGGCATCAGACGAAGAGTTTCGAGGCCCAGCGTCTCGGCCGCAACCTGGCCGACGATGAGGTGTCCGTTGTGAACCGGGTCGAACGACCCGCCCAGGAGGCCGACCATTCCCTCAGGAGGCCTCGGCCGAATCGGAGGGGCAAACCTCGCCGACACCCGTGGCCTTGGGGTGGAAGCGCTTGATGTAGCCGCAGGTTTCCTGGACGTCTTCCTTGTATCCCAGCGTCCGGTACGCCTGGACCAGCTTCATCAATGCGGCCGGCGCGACTGACGCCCGTGGATACGTGGCCACGAGATCCTTGAGGTACAGGATGGCCGAGTCGTATGCCTTGAGGCGGAAATAGTAGAGCGCCGACTTGTACTCCTTCGACGCGAAGCGCTCCTGCAGATCGTTGATGCGTTCCTGTGCCCGCTTGCCGGGAGTCCCCTCGGGATAGCGGTTGAGCAGCTCCTGATAGGTGGCGAGCGCCGTCTGCCCGTACGACGGGTCGAGCTCGGGACGCCGCCAGAGATCGGCATACGCATCGCCGGCCCGCAGGAGCGCCTCGGACGCCAGGGGGTCGTTGGGGGTCTCGTCGGAGACCTTCCGGAACTCCCGCGCGGCGGTGAGCTGGCTGCCCATGGCGAAATGGGCCTCACCGAGGAAAAAGTGGGCCTGCGGCCCCCGCGAGTCGCCGGCCTCGAATTCGAGCAGCGCGCGCTCGAGCTGCTTGACCGCATCGGGCCACTTGCCGCTCCGCACGGCCTTTATCGCCTTTCTCCAGAGCGAATCCACCTCTTCTCTCGAGGCGGTTTCGGATACCTGCGTGACCGGCGTGGGGGCTACCTTGGGCGCCGGCGGGCCGGCTCTGCCGCATGCCACCAGCGCCAGGAGCGCTGGCGCAAGGAGTCGGCGCCTCATGGCCGGCTCACCGGAGAATTCGGGTTACCCCTGGTGGAATCGAAACCGAGTGCCTGCAGCAGCGCAGCGGCAGCTTGCCCCGCGGAGTCGGTGGCGCCGGCAGAGATGACGGATTGAAGTGCGATGGCGGCTGCGATGGTATCTCCCTGCGCGAGTCGCGCTTCGGCGGCTCGCAGGCTTGCGCGGCGTCCGACCGGTGATACGGAGTCTGCTCTCGCCGCCTCGGCGAACCAGAGCGCGGCATCCAGGAGCTTGCCCTGCGAATCGGCGCGCTGGCCGAGAGCGAAGGCGCAGCCCGCCACCCCGGCCCGCGCGCTCGCGCGAACGGTGCTGTCGGCACTGCGCCTCAGGACGGCTCGGAACTGCAGCAGCGCCTGGCCGCACCCTGCGGTGGCCTGAAGAGCGGAGCCGTAGAGCGTGAGCAACGAATCGACCACGCGCGGCTCGGCAGCGGCGGCAATGGCGCCGGGCAGAAGCGCTACCAGCTCGGCGCTGTCCACTCCGGGCTGCGCGGCGAGCAACCCGGGGTAGTGGCCGGTGAGCCGCTCGGGGGCGATCGCCTGGAGCCCGCCGAGCGCGTGCTGGAGCGCGCGCGCATCGGCGGCGCGCTCGGCCGAGCGGGCCACGGCCTCGAGCCCCTCGGCCGCCTCCTGCGCGCGGGTGGGGTCTTCGGCGGCGAGGCGGATGTAGGCTTCCGAGGCCTTCTCGAGCTGGCCGCCGTGCAGCGCCGCCGCGCCCGCCTTCGCGTACACCCGGGGGTCGGGGTTGCTGCCGAGCACCGACGTGTACTGTTCGAGCGCCTCGGCATAGTGCGCCTGCCCGTAGGCCGCATCGCCCTGGCGCTCGTGATCGCCGGCTCCGCTGCAGGCGGCGAGAAGGGCCATGGCGACCAGCGCGCGCTTCACGTTCCGGTGCGTCCCAGCATGGCGAGGTAGGCCTCGACGCGGGCATTCTCCGGGCGGCGCGCAAGGCACGCCTTCCAGACGTCGCGGGCCCCGACGCCGTCACCGGAAAGGTAGTGAGCGAGACCCAGCGCGGCCTCGGCGTCCACGAAATTCGGACGGGCAGTGATCACCTCTTCGAGCGATTCACGGGCCTCGAGCGGCCGTCCCGCCTCCAGCATCAGTCTCGCCATGCGGTAGCGAAGGTCGTGAAATCCCGGACCCAGCTCGAGGGCGCGGGCGTACTGCTCGATGGCCTGGCTCAGCGCGCCCGCCTCGGCATAGGCGTCGCCCAGCTCGGCGTGCTGATTGGCAAGCTTGGCCGCCACCGGGGCCGGGAGACCGTTGGCCGAGGGAGCGACGCTGGCGGCGGCGCGCCGAAACGACTCCTCCGACTCGTCGGCACGGCCCAGCTCGCTCAGAATGAGGCCCTGGTGGATGAGCGCCTCGAGGTAGCGTGGATTGAGCTCGAGCGCCCGCCCGAACTCGCGCAGCGCCTCCTGTTGACGTCCCACCAGCGAGAGCGACACACCGATGAGATGGTGCACGTCGGCGAAGGCGCGTCCCGACGCGACGATTTCCTCGAGCAGATAGATGGCGCCGTAGTAGTCCTGAACCGCGAAGCGATCGCGCGCCCGAGCCAGCAGGCGCTCAGTCTGACCTGCCATGGGCCTCCCTGAACCAGCGCACGAACCGCCGGATCCCCTCAGGGAACGGTGTCCTGGGTTCGTAGCCGAGCACCGCGCCAGACTTGCTCAGATCGGCCGCGGTGCGCTGCACGTCGCCGGGCTGCATCGGCGCCCACTGGATGCGCGGCTCGATCTCGAGCGCCCGGGCGATCTCGGCCACCATGTCGCCGGTGGGGATCGACCGGTTGCCGCCCAGGTTGAACGCCTCGACGCCGATCGGCGCGGTCTCGGTCCAGAGGAGCGCCGCGGTCACGCCCGCAACGATGTCGTCGCAGTAGGTGTAGTCGCGCGCCTGGGTCCCGTCGCCGAAGAGGGTGAGGGTCTCCCCGTTGACCATCTTCCGCGCGAAGGCGTGGATGGCCAGGTCGGGGCGCTGGCGCGGCCCGTACACGGTGAAGAACCGGAGCGACGCGGCGCGGAATCCGAAGATGGGCGCCACCGAGTCGAGGAAGAGCTCGCCCGCACGCTTGGTGGCGGCGTACGGCGACACCGGCTCGATGGCGACGGCGTCTTCGCGGAACGGCACCGGCGTGCTGTCACCGTAGACGGAGGAGGACGAGCCGAACACGATTCGCGACACCCCGGCCCGGCGCGCCGCCTCGAGCACGGCCGCGGTGCCGGTCACGTTGGCGCGGGCGTATCCCACCGGATCGGCGAGCGAGGGACGGACCCCCGCCTTGGCCGCCAGGTGGACGATGACGGTGTCAGCGGTGAGCCGCTTCTGCAGCGCTTCCACGTCGAGCATGTCCTGCTCGTGGAAGGCGAAGGCCGGAAGCCGTCCCATCTCCCCGAGGTTCCGCTCCTTCATGGCGCGGGGATAGAAGGGATCGAAGTTGTCGATGCCGATCACTTCGTCCCCCCGGCGGACCAGCGCCTCCACCAGGTGAGAGCCGATGAATCCGGCGGCTCCCGTGATCAGGACTCGGGTCACCGGCCGCCCCGGCCGATGCCGTGGTACTCGAAGCCCTGCTGGGTCATCCGCTCCGGATCGTACAGATTCCGGCCGTCGATGAGGAGCGGGCGGCGCAGCAGCTTGCGGACGCGCTCGAAGTCGGGATTGCGGTACACCAGCCACTCGGTCATGACCAGCAGTGCGTCGGCGCCGTGCGCGGCACTGTACGGATCGGCGGCGTACATGACCCGGTCGCCGAAGATCTCGTGGGCCGACTCATGTGCCTTCGGATCGTGCGTCTGAACCCGTGCGCCGGCGGCGAGCAGTCCCTCGATGAGAGGAATCGTGGGACTCTCGCGCATGTCGTCGGTCTCCGCCTTGAAGGCCAGACCCCACACGCCGACGATCTTCCCGGTCAGGTCGCTCCCGAGATACTTGAGCGTCTTGTTGAGGACGACCAGCTTCTGCTCCTCGTTGACCGCCTCGACCGACTTGAGCACATCGAGCGACAACCCCAGCGAGTCGGCGGTGTGGATGATCGCCTTGACGTCCTTGGGGAAGCAGGATCCGCCGTAGCCGGGACCGGGATACAGAAACGCGCGGCCGATGCGCTGGTCGGAGCCGATGCCGAGCCGGACGTTGTGCACGTCGGCCCCGACCAGCTCGCAGAACCGGGCCATCTGGTTCATGAACGAGATGCGGGTGGCGAGCATGGCGTTGGCGGCGTACTTGGTGACCTCGGCCGAAGCGATGTCCATGAAGAGGACCCGGTTGCCACCCTGGCGGGTGAAGGGAGAGTAGAGCTCGCCCATCAGCGTCCTGGCGTCCTCATCGTCCACCCCGATCACGACGCGGTCGGGCTTCATGAAGTCCTCGATGGCCGCCCCTTCCTTCAGAAACTCGGGGTTGGAGCACACCGCGAAGGGAAGCTGCGTTTGCGACTTGACCGCCGCCCGTACCTTTTCGGCGGTGCCGACCGGCACGGTGGACTTGGTGACGATCACCTTGTGGCCATCCATCGTGCGCCCGATTTCCCCGGCGACGCCCAGCACGTGCTGCAGGTCGGCGGAGCCGTCTTCTCCCGGCGGTGTCCCGACGGCGATGAAGATGACACGCGAGCTCTTGACGGCGGCGCCGAGATCGGTGGTGAAGGTGAGACGGCCGTCCTCCTGATTTCGGCGCACCATCGGCTCGAGCCCCGGCTCGTAGATGGGAATCTCGTTCCGCTGCAGCCGGGCGATCTTTTCCGCGTCCTTGTCGACGCAGATGACATCGTTGCCGGTCTCCGCCAGACAGGCGCCGGCTACCAGGCCGACGTAGCCGCTACCGATCACCGCTACGTGCATCTCAAGCCTCTTTCGGAATTGCGTTACGGGTATCGACGATCAGCCTGGCCTTGCGCTTGATCATCCGGTAGTCGATCGCCGTGTGGTCGGTCACGATCATCACACAGTCGACGGTGGCCACCAGATCGGGGGTGAGCTCCACCGAGTGGAACTCGTGGCCGTTCTCCCGGAGCACGGGCACGTGCGGGTCGAAATACGAGACGGTGGCTCCCTGCCCTTCGAGCAGGCGGATGATGTCGAGGGCCGGGCTCTCGCGGATGTCGTCAATGTCGCGCTTGTAGGCGACACCCACCACGAGCACGTTGGCGCCGCGGACCGCCTTGCTCCGGCTGTTGAGCGCTTCGGCCACCTTGCGCACCCAGAAGAGGGGCATCTCGGTGTTGAGCTCGCCGGCGAGGTCGATGAAGCGGGTCTTGTAATTGAGTCCCCGCATCTTCCACGCGAGGTAGTGCGGATCGATCGGAATGCAGTGTCCGCCCAGCCCGGGGCCGGGGAGAAATTTCATGAACCCGAACGGCTTGGTTGCCGCGGCCTCGATCACCTCCCAGACGTCGACGCCGAGCTTGTCGCAGACGATGGCCATTTCATTCACGAGGCCGATGTTGACGCTGCGAAAGGTGTTCTCGAGCAGCTTGACCAGTTCTGCCGCCTCGGTGGTGGAGACGGGCACCAGCGTGTCGATCGCGGGCTGGTAGAGCGCGACGGCCACACGGCAGCAGTCGGTCGTGATCCCCCCGACCACCTTGGGGGTGTTGCGGGTGCCGTACTTCGGATTGCCGGGGTCCACGCGCTCGGGGCTGAAGGCCAGGAAGAAGTCCTTGCCCAGCTCGAGGCCGGTGCTCTCGAGTGCCGGCTGCATGATCTCCCGGGTGGTCCCGGGATAGGTGGTGCTCTCGAGGATGATCGCCTGGCCGCGCCGGAGGGTGCGCTTGATCGCGTCGGTGGCCGCGACGATGAAGCTGACGTCGGGATCCTTGAACTTGGAGAGCGGCGTGGGCACGCAGATGGAGACGGCATCGGGCTCGCCCAGCCGCGACATGTCGGTCGTGGCGCTGAAGCGTCCCGACGTCACCACCGCCTGGAGCTGCCCGTCCTTCACGTCCTTGACGTGGGAATGCCCGGCGTTGAGCCCGTCCACCACCTTCTGCTGCACGTCGAATCCGAGCACGGTATAACCGGCGTTGGCGAGCTCCACCGCCAGCGGCAGACCGACATACCCCAGCCCCACGATGCCGAAAAGCGCCTCGCGGCGCTCGGCCTTCCTGATGAGGTCGCCGGCGAAATCAGTAGCCATCATCCGCTGCATTCTCCCATTCCCGGCACCGGGGTCATGCGTAGAACTCGAGTACTGCTTCGATCACCGCGTCCTGCTGATGCGACGTCATTTCGGGGAAGACCGGGAGGGAGATCACGGACTGGGTCGCCTCCTCGCTCAGCGGCATGCTGCCTCGCTTGTACCCGAGGTGGGCGAAACAGGGCTGGAGATGGAGAGCCAGGGGATAGTAGATCGAGTGGCCGATGCCCCGCGTCCTGAGATGCGCCTGCAGCGCGTCCCTACGCGGCACGCGAATGGTGTACTGGTTGAAGATCGACTCGTTGGCCGGATCGATTCGCGGCGGGCAGATCGACGAGTTGCGCTGGAAGGCGTCGTTGTAGCGCGACGCATGTTTCGCGCGCGCCGCACTCCAGCTGGCAAGGTGCGGAAGCTTTGCCAGGAGTACCGCCGCCTGAATGGTATCGAGACGGCTGTTGAACCCGACCTCGTCGTGATGATACGCCCGCGATCCGCCGTGGAGGCGGAGACGCGCGAGTCGCGCGGCCATCGCGTCGTCCTGGGTGACCATCATGCCGCCGTCACCGAAGCCGCCGAGATTCTTGCTCGGGAAGAACGAGAAGGTGCCAACCGTGCCCACCGATCCGGCCATGCACCAGGTACCATCGATCTTGCGGCGGGCGCCGATGGACTGGGCGGCGTCCTCGATGACGGCAAGCCCGTGCCTGGCGGCGATGGGCAGGACCTTTTCCATCTCGGCCATCTGGCCGAAGAGATGGACCACCACGATCGCGCGGGTGCGCGGGGTGATGGCCGCCTCGATGGCCGCCGGAGAGATGTTGAACGTCCCGCCGTCAATGTCGACGAATACCGGGGTTGCACCCGCGTTGTGAATCGCTCCGCCGGTGGCGAAAAAGGTGAACGGGGTGGTAATGACCTCGTCACCGGGCTTCAGGTCGAGCGCCCGAATCGGCAGGAGCAGGGCATCGGTGCCGCTGGCACAGCCGATGGCGTGCTTGGTTTGCGAGAGCCTGGCTACCGCGGCCTCAAGCTGCCCGACCTCCGCGCCCATGATGAACGCCTGCCGCTCGATCACCGACATCAGGGCCGGGAGGAGCTCGTCCTTGATGTCGCGGTACTGGGCGACAAGGTCCAGTAAGGGTACGTTCATCGGCTCGACCTGATGGGGAATAAGCGCAAGATTCGACAGCCGTGGAAGTTAGCCATGTTGGTCCGGTGGGTCAATCTGGGTCAGTCGGCCCCCCTCTTCGCGATAACCAGCGCCGCACGCCCTGCACTTTCCGGACCCGCTCAAGAGGTCCAGCCGCACACCGCACTGGCACATCCACCCCACCCGCCTGGCGGGCACTCCTACCATGAGGGCGTATGCCGGCACCTCGCCGCGAACGACCGCTCCGGCGCCAATGAACGAGTACTCGCCGAGGGTGGCGCCGCAGACGATGGTGGCGTTGGCGCCGATCGAGGCGCCGCGACGGACGAGGGTCTGCTTGTACTCCGATTTCCGGGAGACGTGGCTCCGGGGGTTGGCGACGTTGGTGAAGACGCAGCTCGGCCCGCAGAAGACGTCGTCTTCGAGCGTTACCCCCTCGTAGATCGACACGTTGTTCTGGACCTTCACATTGTTGCCCAGGCGCGTGCCGGGCATCACGACGACATTCTGCCCCAGGTTGCAGCGTTCCCCGATCACCGCCCCGGGCATCACGTGACAGAAGTGCCAGACCTTGCTCCCGCTGCCGATGAGGGCCCCCTCGTCGACATAGGCGGACTC
>JBOHSC010000426.1:0-2951 GCA_050733115.1 Gemmatimonadales bacterium | reverse complement strand
GGTTTCGACATCGATGACGATCAACGGCCCCGCGATCATTCTCTATTGCTTCTATATCGCGGCGGCCGAGAAACATGGCATCGATGCGTCCAGCCTTCAGGGAACGATTCAGAACGACATCCTGAAGGAGTACATGGCGCAGCATGCCTGGATTTTTCCGGCGGAGCCGGCCCTCAAGGTCATCGTCGATCTCTTCGAATGGGCATCCGAGCACACCCCCAAGTGGAATACGATCTCGATCTCCGGATACCACATTCGGGAGGCGGGCTCCACCGCGGCCCAGGAGCTGGCCTTCACGCTCGCCAACGGCTTCTGCTACGTCGAGCACGGCCTCGCCCGCGGACTCGATGTCGACCGGTTCGCACCACGCCTGTCGTTCTTCTGGGACGTGCACAATGATTTCTTCGAGGAGATTGCCAAGCTGCGGGCGGCGCGCCGGATCTGGGCCAGGCACATGCGCGAGCGCTACGGGGCCCGCGACGAGCGGAGCTGGCGGATGCGCTTTCACTGTCAGACCGCCGGGGTGACCCTCACCGCGCAACAGCCGCACAACAACGTGGCCCGGGTCGCCTACCAGGCGCTGGCTGCGGTGCTGGGCGGTACGCAGTCCCTGCACACCAACGCTCTCGACGAGACCCTCGCGCTTCCCACCGAGGAGTCGGTGCGCATCGCGCTGCGCACCCAGCAGATCGTCGCCTACGAGACGGGGGTGGCCAACGTGGCCGATCCGCTCGGCGGGTCGTACTACGTCGAGGCGCTCACCGACGCGCTCGAGCGCGAGGCGGAGGGGCTGTTCGCTGAAATCGACGCCCAAGGCGGCGTTGTCACGGCGATCGAGAACGGCTGGTTCCAGCGTCAGATCGCGCGCTCGTCGATGCGATTCCAGTCGGAGGTGGAACGGGGGAAGCGGAAGGTGGTGGGGGTGAACGACTTTGTGGAGGAGGCCGAGGCCCCTGTCGAGATCCTGAAGGTGGCGGACACCGCCGAGCGGGTCCAGCGGGAGCGAATGGCCCGCATGCGCGCGGGGCGGGATGGGGCGTTGGTCGAGCAGCGGCTGGCGGTACTCCGCTGCGCGGCATCCGAAGACCGAAACATCATACCTGCCATGCTCGATTGCGCGCGTGCCTACTGCACGCTGTTCGAAATCAGGCATGTGCTCGAGGAGATATATGGCAACTATCGCGAGCCGGTCTTTTTCTGAGGGCCGCAAGGTGGGGAACGGACGGGGACGGGCGCGGGTCGAGGCGCCGGCAATCGAGGAGCGCCTCGCGGCGCTCACATCCGTGCGTGCGGGCAGGCACCGGGTCGTTACCTGTTACCTCAAGCTCGAGCAGCGCGACCGCAGCCGTGGGAAGTACTTCATCAAGGTCAAGAATCGGGTCCGCGAGGCGATCCAGTCGTTGCCCCGGCTCGCCCTGCCACGCGACGTCCACGAGGAAGTGGAGCGCGATCTCGGTCGCATCCAGCAGTACCTCCACGATCCCCAGCTCCTCCCGCCGACCAACGGAGTGGCCCTCTTCGCCTGCGAGGGCATCGGCCTCTTCGAGACCGTACCGCTGCCGTCGGTCTATCGTTCCCGTCTCGGCGTGGACTCGACCCCCCTGGTTCGGGAGCTCGCCTCGGTCGAAGACGAGTTCGGCCGGCTGCTGACCGTGGTGCTCGATCGCACCAGCGCGCGATTCTTCGTCGTGACCGCCTACGACACCGAGGAGTTGCCGGGGCTTCGCGCCAATTCCACCCGCGGCGGGCGATTCCATGGGCCCGCGGGGATGCGCACCGGCGCTGGCGAGAACAACTACCACAACCGGATCCGCGAGGAGAAGCAACGCCATTACGAGGCGATCGCTCGGCACCTCTTCTCGATCGACCGGCGCCAGCCGGTCCACGGACTCATCCTCGCCGCCATCGGCACCGAGGCCGGCGCGGTGGAGCCGTTCCTGCACAATTATCTTGCCGACCGGCTCCTCGGCACAGCCAGGCTGAATCCGAAAGAAGCCACGCCCGCGCTGGTGCACGCCGCCACCCTTGCCATACGCGAGCAATGGGAGCGTGCCTCCGAGCGCATGCTGGTGCAAGAGATGCTGGAGGGCGAGGGTGCCGGGTGGGCGGTCAATGGCCTCGACGAGACGCTCAATGCGCTCGCGCGGGGTCAGGTGCGGGTTCTGCTGGTCAACGCCGATGCCGCCGAACCAGGCTACCGGTGCGGCGACTCGGGCCGGCTGGCGCGCACCGAACGAGAGTGCCGGGGCGAGGGCCAGCCGGTACCGGTGCTCGATATCGTCGACGACGCTATCGAGGAGGCGCTTCGCCAGCGGGTGGTGGTCAACGTGATCTACGAGGACGAGGCCCGTGCATCCGTGCGTGGTCTCGCCGCGCTCCTACGCTTCCGGTGATATGACCACTTCGCGCTCGCTGCCGCGCCCCATCCGCGTTCTCGTCGCCAAGCCCGGTCTCGATGGTCACGACCGCGGCGCCAAGGTGGTCGCCGCCGCGCTCCGCGATGCGGGAATGGAAGTGGTCTACACCGGCCTCCATCAGACGCCGGAGATGATCGCCACCGCGGCGGTGCAGGAGGACGTCGACGTGGTGGGGCTCTCGATCCTCTCCGGCGCCCACATGACCCTCTTTCCCCGCGTCCGGGTGCTCCTCGAGTCCATGGGGCGGCCCGATGTTCTGGTCACCGGCGGGGGGATCATTCCGCCCGACGACATGAGCGCGCTGCAGGAGCTCGGCATCGGCCGTCTCTTCGGTCCCGGAACTCCCACCTCCGATCTCATCGACTACATCGAAGCGTGGGCCGCGGAGCACTTCTCACCCTGAGGCCGCCACGTCGCGAACCCCGTCGCGGATGAGCGCGTCAGCGCCGTCCTCCAGGACGCCCCGCCTGCGTACGCTCACCGAGGAGTACCAGCGCCTCGCCGCCCAGCTCCAGCAGGGCGGGGGAGCGGCGC
>JBOHSC010000425.1:0-19412 GCA_050733115.1 Gemmatimonadales bacterium | reverse complement strand
GACCCGGCCGATCTGAAGCTGCTCACGGATCTGATCCAGGAGCGGTTCGGCCTCACCTTCCCGGGCATCCGGCAGGAAATCCTCTCCTCACGCCTCCGGCCCAGGCTGCGCGAGCTCCACCTGGACTCTCCCCGCGACTACTACGCATACCTCCGCTTTCACCCCGAGCGGGACGAGGAGTTCGCCAGGCTGCCCGCGATGGTCACCAACAACGAGACCTACTTCTTCCGCGAGACTCACCAGTTCGACGTTCTGATCAACCACATCCTTCCGGAGCGCAGGGCATCGATGCAGACGCGCCCGCTCCGCGTGTTGTCCGCCGGATGTTCGTCGGGCGAGGAGCCCTACTCGCTGGCGATCGCACTGCACAACGCGGGGCTCGCGCTCGCGGGTATAACCTGGGAGATCGACGCCTGCGACCTCAATCCCGACCGGATTGCCCGGGCCCGCGAGGCGATCTACGACGAGAGCTCGCTTCGTGCGTGCGACACCGAGATGCGGCGGCGGTACTTCAGCGAGGAGCAGAAGCGGTTCCGTCTCAAGGAGCGGTATCGTGCCGGCGTGAGGTTTTTCCTGGCCAATCTGCTGGCGTCGAACGGCCAGTTGGGCTGGGCGATGTACGACATCATCCTCTGCCGCAATCTCCTCATCTACGTCAGCGATGCCGCGTTCGACGGCATGATCAGGCTCTTCGCCCGCTGCCTCGTTCCGGGCGGGCATCTGTTCCTGGGTCATTCCGAGTCGCTGATCGATCGCTCGACCGAATTTCTCCCGGTGGTGGTCGGGGGCGCGGTGGTGTACCGCAAGGTGGCACCGGACCAATGATCCGTGTCTTCGTCGTCGACGACTCCGCCTTCGTTCGGCGGGCCCTGAGCCGTGTGCTCGCCACCGAGCCCGACTTTCTCATCGTGGGGGAGGCGGCCTCGGGCGCGGAGGCCCTCGGGAAGATTCCCGCCGCCGACCCCGACTTCGTGACGCTGGACGTGGCGATGCCGGGCATGGACGGTCTCCAGGTGTTGCCGGCTCTCCTGCGGTGGAAGCCGTCGCTCCGCGTGCTGATGATCTCCGCGCACACGCAGGACGGAGCGGTGGCGACGGTCGCGGCGCTCGCCGCCGGGGCGGTGGACTTCATCGACAAGACCGCGTTCAATGTGATGGATCTCGACTTCCTGCGAGCCGAGGTGCTGGACCGTCTCAGGGCCCTGGCGCCGACAGCCGCGCCGCCCGGCGGATCGGCTGTCAACGGGACGGCGCGGCCGGCGGTGGTGGCGGCGGCGGCGGCGGCGGCGCTCGATCGGTGCGACATGTGTGTCATCGGAGCATCCACCGGTGGACCCGCGGCGGTGCAGCGCATCCTTCAGGGGCTTCCGGCGCAGTTTCGACTGCCGGTCGTCGTCGTGCAGCACATGCCGGAAGGGTTCACCAAGCCGTTCGCGCAGCGGCTGGACTCGCTCAGCCGGCTCCGGGTGAGCGAAGCGGTCGAAGGCCAGCGTCTCGCGCGCGGGCACGTCGTCGTCGCCCCCGCGGGCCAGCATCTCCGCGTGAGCCCGGGCATGGCCACGGTCCTGTCACATGATCCCAGCGATGCCCGGCACATTCCGAGCATCGACGTGACCATGCGCTCGGCCGCCCGGTCAAGACCGGGACGAGTGCTCGGGATTCTGCTGACGGGAATGGGAGAGGACGGCGCCGAAGGGATGTCCGCCATCCGGGCCGGAGGCGGAATCACGATCGCCGAGAACGAGGCGAGCTGCGTGGTCTACGGGATGCCGCGCGAGGCAATGAGGCGCGGCGGTGTCACCTGGGAGCTGCCCCTGCCGGAGATCAGCTCGCTTCTCGCGAGACTCACCGCCCCGGATTGAAGATGATTGCGGCATCCCGCACTCGACCGTATTGTCGAACGCCTTCCGAAGTCAGCGTGGGCCCGACAACGTCTTCAACAGGCAAGGAGGCGGAGGAGCATGCATGCGAAAGGGTAATGTGGCGTTCGCCAAGGCGAATCTGGCTCCGCTCAATGCGAAGATGGATGCGGCGGACGGTCTCGTCCCCCCGAAGTAGCCCGCCATGATGCTCGACGAGGACGCCGTTCGCCGCCTCCTGCGCATGGAAGATCTCATTCCCGCCATGGCGCGCGCGCTGGCGGACCTGTCGGCAGGCACGGTGGTGCAACCGGTCCGCCTGATGCTGCCGGTCGCCGAGCACCAGGGATTCTTCGCAACCATGCCCGCCTACACCGCCGGGGTGCTGGGGGCCAAGCTTGTCACCTTCTACCCCGACAATCAGGGGATTCCCACCCACCACGCGCTGATCCTGTTGTTCCGCCCCGACACCGGCGAGCCGCTTGCCACCATAGACGGCCGGCTCATCACGGAGATGCGGACCGCGGCGGTATCGGCGGTCGCGACCCAATGCCTCGCCCGCACCGACGCCTCGGTGCTGGCGATCCTAGGCTCCGGCGTGCAGGCGGGGAGCCACCTCGAAGCACTCCGACTCGTCCGCGAGTTTCGCGAGGTGCGAGTCTGGAGCCCGCGAAGCGCCGGAGCCTTCGCCGACCGGTTCAGTGTCCGAGCCGTCGCATCGCCCAAGGAGGCGGTGCGCGGAGCCCATGTGGTGGTGGTCGCGACGAGCTCGCGTACGCCGGTGCTGCGGGGCGAGTGGCTCTTCCCGGGGACGCACGTGAATGCGGTCGGTGCCTGCCGACCGGACTGGCGCGAGCTGGATGACGAGATGGTCCGCCGCGCGCGACTCTACGTGGAATCGCGGGAAGCGGCGACGCGGGAGTCGGGTGACGTCATCGCGGCAGGCAAAGTGTTCGCGGAAATCGGGGAAGTCGTGGCCGGCACCCGGCCTGGCCGGCAAACGGCGGAGGAACTCACGCTCTTCAAGTCGGTTGGGGTTGCCGTGGAAGACGTCGTGGCCGCCAATCTGGTATATCGTGAGGCCAGGCGAGCAACCGGCTCCTGACCTCGCCCCATGCCGGTGCGCCAAATCGTCTCGTCACAACCGCGTTGCGCCGGCCCCGGAGCGCTCGGACATCACTCGCTCTGTAACGCAATGAGCGGGTCCACCCGAGCCGCACGCCGCGCCGGCAGGTAGCACGCCAGGGACGCCACGACAGCCAACCCCGCCGGGACCGTCACGAAGGTGAGAAGGTCGGTGGCCGAGACGCCGAAGAGCTGATTCCGAATCAGCCGCGCAGCGATCCAGGCGGCGGCGAGGCCGAGCACGGTGGCTACACCGATGATCCGAAGTCCCCGCGTTACCACCATGCGCACGACCTCTGCCTGGCCCGCGCCGAGCGCCATGCGGATGCCGATCTCTTTCGTCCGTTGCGCCACCGCGTACGACATGACGCCGTACACGCCGATGGCGGCGAGCAGGAGCGCCAGCAGCGCGAACGACCCTGTGAGTATCGTAATGAACCGATGCGGCGCCATGTCGCGATCCACCAGCGAGCGCATCGAGCGGATCTTCCACACCGGCTGGTCGCGATCCACCGACCAGATGGCCGAACGCATCTCGTGGCCCAGCGCGTCCGGGTCGCCATCGGTCCGCGCCACCACGCTCGAGAAGATGCCGGGGTTCTGCGCCTTCGCCACGTAGAGCTGCGCAGCGACCGGTTCACTCAGCGTGAACTGCTTGACGTTACCGACCAGCCCTACCACCGTCGCCCACACGTCCGGCGGCCCGACGATCTTGAGTCGCTTCCCGATGGCCGACTCGCCGGGCCAGGCGCTCCGGGCCAGCTCCTCGCTCACGACCGCCACCGGCAGCGCACCGGCCCGATCGGCGGTGTCGAAGTCGCGCCCCTGAAGCAGGGGAACCCCCATCGTGGTGAAGAACCCATCGGTCACCGCGTTCACCTGCGTTGTAGGGAGAATACCGCTCGCGGGCGGGGACCGGCCATCGGGGAGATAGCTCGTGGTCGCCCAGTTTCCGCTCAGCGGCACCGATCCGAGGAGCGCGGCGGACCGGATTCCCGGCACCGCCCGGATCCGTTCGATCGCCGCCGAGGCGAACTGAACGATCTGTTCATCGCGCTGATACTTGGCGGCCGGAAGCCGGAACTCCGCGGTGAGGAGATTCTCGGGATCGAAGCCCAGTTTCTCCTGCTGCAGCCGACCGAGACTCCGGGTGAGGAGCCCCGCGCCCACCAGAAGGACGATGCACAAGGCGAGCTGTACCGCGACGAAGGTGTTGCGCACGTCGCCCCGGCCACCCGTGGCGCTGCCCGCTCCCCGGACCTGGAGCGAGTCGTGGAGATCGGCCCGGGCGGCGTAGATCGCGGGCATCGCCCCGAAGAGCAGCCCCGCCACCACTGTGACCCCCACGGAGAAGAAGAGCACGTGGTTGTCGAGCCCGATCTCGCCGAAGGCAGGCAGCCCGCCGGGCACCGCGGTTACCAGCGCATCGATGGCCCAGCGTGTGAGAAGAATCCCGGCGCCGCCGCCGATCAGCGCGAGCATCACGCTTTCCGTCAGCAGCTGGCGGACCAGTCGCCCGCGTCCGGCGCCAAGGGCGGCCCGGAGAGACATCTCGCGGCGGCGTGACGTGGAGCGCGCGAGCTGGAGATTCGCGATGTTCGCGCAGGCAATCAGGAGCACGAGGGCCACGAATCCGAGGAGGATGAGCAGCGGCGGCCGCACCTGGCCTACCAGATAGTCCTGGATTGTGAGCAGCGCCGCATCGACGCCGGCGTTGGTGGCGGGGAACTCCCGCGCGAGCTCGCCGGCGATGGAGGAGAGATCGCGTTGCGCCTTCTCTCGGCTGACACCGAGCCTCAGCAGGCCGACGCCCCAGAAAGCGGGATTGTCGCGCGTGAGCCAGTTGCCATTCGGCGCCGACGTAATCGGTATCCACACCTCGGGAGGTCCGAAGGGATCCTGATACTCCGCCGCGGTCACACCGATCACCACGTGCGGGCGGCCGTTCAGGATGAGCGTCCGCCCGAGAATGTGCGGATCGCCACCGAAGCGCGACTTCCATACGGCGTTGGACAGCACGGCCACCCGCTGGCCGGTGCCCTCCGCGGTCTCCTCGTCGGTGAAGAGGCGGCCGATGACGGTGCGTGCACCGAGGAGGCGGAGAGTATTCGCTGTGACGAAACAGCCGACGAGCCGGTCGGGCTCCTCGCCGCCGGTGAGATTGACGCTCTGGGTGCGCGCCATCCCCATATCGGTGAAGGTGCGGTTGCGAGCGCGCCACTCCGTGAGGTCGGGAAAGGAGACGAGATTCCGCTCCTGACTGCCAACCGAGGCCCACAGCACGGTAAGCCGGTCAGCCGAAGGGTAGGGAAACGGCCGGAGGAGCACTGCGCTCACCACGCTGAAGATCGCGGTGTTCGCGCCGATCGCGAGAATCAGGGTGAGGAGGGCGACGGCGGTGAAGCCGGGCGCCCGCCGCAGCTGGCGAACAGCGTGGGCGGCGTCCTGCCGCAGCTCGGCGAAGTACTCGGTGCGGCGCACGTCTCGCTCCGTCTTGCGGGCGATGTTGCGGCAGGCCGCGTTGACGGCGGGGAGATTACCAAAACGGCGGACCGCTTCGGCACGCGCCGCCTCGGCTGTCATTCCCCGCTCAGCCAGCTCCCGCGTGAGCATCTCGAGATGGAAGTCGAGCTCGGCGTCGACCTGATCGGCGACATTGTCGCGCCAGATGAGGGACTTGAGCTGTCGGCCGAAGCGGCCGATCGCAGGCATGCGGCTAGGCCGGGAGCAGAATGGGAGAGACGGCCGCAACGAACTGGGCGAAGCGCTCCGTTTCGGCCGCGAGCTGCTTGCGGCCGCGTGCCGTGAGCCGGTAGAAGCGCGCCTTGCGCCCGAGCTCCGACGTGCCCCAGTCCGCCTCGATCCAGCCCTGTCTTTCCATTCTATAGAGCGCTGGGTAGAGCGACCCCTCTTCCACCTGGATGGCGTCACCACTCGAATCCCGCAGCCACCGGGTAATGGCATAGCCGTGCCTGGGCCCGCCGCTCAGCGTCTTGAGGATGAGGGCGTCGAGGGTACCGTGCAGCCGGTCTTTGGTTGTAGCGAGCATGAGACGCCTTACCTAGATGTCTAGGTATAGATGCGGATCGAATACCTAGATGTCAAGGTATGCGCGTGCTCTCGGTGGCGGCGGGGCGGCTGGCGCCGCCTCAGTGATCGAGAGGTCTCAGCGCTCCAATACCAGGAGCGTGAAGGTACCCGGCACGATGCCGGGACGCGGATGCCCTGACCCCGAGCTCCGGCTTGCCGCCCAGCGCGATGTTGCCGATCGCCTTGCCCGACGATGGATCGATCACGGTCGAGGAGCCGGCATCGCCATTGAAGGTGAAGATGTGCGTCGAGGCCGGGTCATACAGGATCGCGTCGGCATCGTCGCCAGCGGGGATGCGACCCAGCAGGCTCAGCGTCCCGAGATCGAACATCGTCACGCTGCTGTCGCGTCCCGAAGTGGCGAATCCACGTTCCGATAATCGCCCGCACTCTGTGACTGGACGGCGCCGGGTGCGGCCATGGCTGCGGCGAGGCAGGCAGAGAACGGGGTACAGCGAGGGTAGAAGGGGATCGGGCGCACAGCTAACCATGAGCGCAGCCGAGGACGACAGCGTGACGGAGTCGTGCAGCGCGCCGAGAGGCCCTTCCCCCCGCTGGTAGGTTTCGCCGATGGATACTTCCTTCGCGATCCTCGGCGCCATCACGTTCTGCCACCTGCTGAACGACACGATGCAATCGCTGCTGCCGGCGATCTATCCCACGCTCAAGCAGAGCTTCGGTCTCTCCTTCGGGCAGATCGGCCTCATCACTCTCACCTTTCAGGCCACGGCGTCGCTGCTCCAGCCGGTGATCGGGCACTACACCGATCGGCGGCCGATGCCCTATTCGCTCGCCGTCGGGATGGGGTTCACGTTGGTGGGTCTGCTGCTGCTCTCCGTGGCGGGGAGCTTCCCGGCGCTGCTGGTGGCCGCGGGGATGGTGGGTCTCGGGTCGTCGGTTTTCCACCCGGAGTCGTCACGCCTGGCCCGCATGGCTTCCGGCGGACGGCACGGACTGGCGCAGTCACTGTTTCAGGTCGGCGGCAACGCCGGTTCGGCCATCGGGCCGCTGCTCGCCGCGTTCGTCGTCGAGCCGTTCGGGCAGCGCAGCATCGCCTGGTTCTCCGGGATCGCGCTGGTGGGAAGCACGGTGCTCTGGAGGGTGGGCCGATGGTACGAGCGGCACCAGGCAGCCACTGCCTCGCGGGCAACGGCGGAGCCGGATCACGGGCTGTCGGCGGGGAAGGTGAGGGTGGCGCTGGCCGTGCTCATCGCGCTCATCTTCTCCAAGTACATCTATCTGTCGAGCCTGACGAGCTACTACACCTTCTACCTGATTCACCGGTTCGGCGTGCCGGTGCAGACTGCCCAGGTCTACCTTTTCGGGTTCCTCGGCGCGGTGGCGGCGGGCACCATCGTCGGCGGGCCGGTGGGTGACCGGGTCGGCCGGAAATACGTGATCTGGTGCTCCATTCTCGGCGTCCTGCCGTTCACCCTGGCGCTGCCCTACGTCAATCTCTTCTGGACTGCGGTCCTGAGCGTGGTGATCGGGCTGATCCTCTCCTCTGCCTTCTCGGCGATCCTGGTGTACGCGCAGGAGCTGGTGCCGGGCAACGTCGGACTCATCTCGGGCCTTTTCTTCGGCTTCGCCTTTGGTGTCGCCGGCATCGGCGCCGCAGTCCTCGGCCGCCTCGCGGACCACACCGACATCGCCTTCGTCTACAAGGTGTGCTCGTTCCTCCCGGCGCTCGGACTGCTCACGGGGCTCCTTCCCAATATCGAGACGGGCCGCCGGCGGCGCCCGCCGCTCACGCCAGCACCAGCGGCCGCACCTGCGAGTCCGCCCGCCACCCGATGAGATCGTCACCCATGATGTCGGCCACGTGGCGAGCGTAGCGGCCCAGCTCCGCACTCGCCGCAGGAGGGAACTCCCGCAGCGGGCGAGTCTCCAGGATGGTGCGGAGCGCGCCGTCGTCTAGCCGCAACACGGTCGCGTCCCATTCCGTCAGGCGTTGCTCCAGATCGGGAACGGCCGCCTCGACCACCGGTTCCTGGGTCGGGTCGAGTCGCTCATGCACGACGCGGCGGGCCAGCTCGATCAGTGACTCGCGGTCGAGCGCGGCGATCTGATCGCGGCGGATGGCCAGGGCGATCTCGAGACGCCGCTTCGGAGGAGTGAGGTAAAGTGTCTCCACTTCCTCGCTGAGCCGCACCAGCTGCTCGTGCGCGCTCTCCGCGCGCAAGGCGACGTTCTCGAAATCGCCCTGGCTCAGAAAGCCATGGATCGCCGCGCCAATGGTCGGGAGTAGTACTGCGAGGACGAAGGGGAGCTGCGGATCCCACGTGGCCCATTCGATATGGAAGTAGTGAAAGGCGGAGATGACGACCGCCGCGACGAACAAGCCTATCGTGAAGCGATGCAGACGCCGATGGAGGGCGCCCAGGCGAGCACCAAGTCGCCTGTGATAGGCGGCCTGGCCGCGAAGAATGTGCTCCTCGAGCAGCGCCCGGCAGTGATCGAGATAGGTCTGGTCCACCTTGGCCTGGAAGAGTCCTGCCTGCCGTACGATGGCGCGGAAGAGCCAGTTGAGCCAGGTGGAGCTCGGGTCGGCATGCTGAGCAGGCACCGGCACCCGGATGGCCGGAGAAGTCGTGCCGAGGGGCATGAGAAAGCTCAGGTGACGTATTCGTTCGGCGAGCGACCGGTAGTCCACCCACTTCTCGTGATACTTGCCGAGTCTGCCGCGCCCGAACAAACCGACAATGGTGAGCAGGATGGCGAGCTCTGCGCCGGTCCAGCCTCGCGCAATGTGCTTCTGGTGTTTCAGCGCCGCACCGAGCGCGGCGCAATCCACGGCTGGCGACATTCCCGTCGCGCCGCACTCTGCCGCCTGCTGTCTGGCACGGAGATCGACTGCAGCCACGTCGTGCTTGTGGCTGATCACTACCGCCCCGACGGCGAGGATGGCGAGGAGATAGATCCAGAAGAACGCCGACCGGTATCGGATGGCGTAGAGAATCGAGAGATGGTTGGCCCAGGCAAAGTGGTGGAGAAGCTTGTGCTCGACCTGATCGGTCATTGCGGCCGGCAGCTGGGCCACCTTCCAGTCCTGACGCCACGCCTCCCTGCTCGCGGAGACACAATCAGCGGGCAAAGTCGGAATGCTCATCGAGGTGGCGATGGCGCCGGTGACGACCGCGTACGCCTTGCCGATGACCAGTCGCCAGAAGGGCGCCGGATTCCGCTCCTTGAAGTACTTCCTCAGGAGATTCAACGACTGGTGGCTCTCCAACTCCTCGTCGGCGCCTGGCGGCACCAGCGCCAGCTCGAGCAGCCGGGTGACCCCCGCCAGCAGTCCCTCGATGGTGGGGACCTGGACGGGATCGGGGCCCGCCCAGAGGGTGATCGGGCCCGACCTCTCGGTATGGAAATGGACGACGGGGATGTCGTGCTCGCGCGCCATCCTGACGATGTCAGCGGTGCCGCCCGCACCGGCTGCCGAGCGCCCATCCCAGAAGGCAATCAGGAGATCAGAGTTGTCCACCACTCTCCGCCCCACCTCGACGTACGCCTGATTGTCCCCTCGAATGCCGTCGAGCACGAAATGCGCGCGGGCCCCCTGGTAGAGCGCGCGGAGCGGCGACGCCTCGTCGGTGATCTCGGGGTCCGATTCGGTGAGATCGTACGGGGTGGGCACGTCGAGCTTGTAGCCGAGCGACACCGCTTCCCCGGCGACGAGGCGGTCGGCGCCAAGGGCGAGGGGGGAGACAAGGACGAGCGTCGCCTTCCCTTTCTCCGCGTAGACCGAGCCGTGCTGCATCCCGACCTCGGCGACCTTTGACTGGATGTGCTCGAGCAGGGCCCGGAGCCCATCCCGAAGCTCGTTCAGGCGCTTGGCCGGCAACCACCGGTGGCCGGTGACGCCGACTCGGAACGCGAGTCCTGGCAACGGTGGATGGAATTGGGGTTGGGCCATCATGCCATCTTACGTTCCGACTGCCACGGGCCGCTAGACATGCCCGCGAAGGGATAGCCCGGCAGCCGCAGCGGTGGTCGATTCCTGAGTACATTCTTTCTCTGTGTCCCACCGACTGTTCCTCCAGGCAATGGCCCATGCCCGCTGAAGCTCAAGGCTGGCAGTATCTGCCGACCCTTCTGCAGCTCGTCCTGGCCCTGGCGATCGGGCTCTTCGTCGGCATCGAGCGGGAGCGACGGCAGAAAGAGGCGGGACTCCGAACGTTCGCCTTCGTCTCGGTCCTCGGCGCGACCGGCGGCATGCTCGGCACACCGTTCGCCCTGCTCTCGCTCGTGCTGGTGGGCGTGCTCATCGTGCTCCTGAACCTTCAGACGATCCGCACGGGCGAGGGCGCCGAGATCACCACCTCGGCGGCGCTGGCCGTCACCGGCTTCGCCGGGGTGCTGGTCGGGATGGGCCAGACCTTCACCCCGACCGCGCTTGGCGTGGTGACGGCGGCGCTGCTCGCCTGGAAGCAGCCGCTTACCGGTTTCAGCCGGGCGCTCACCGAAAGCGAACTCCGCTCGGCGATACTCTTCGCCATTCTCGCGTTCATCATCTACCCCGTTCTCCCCTCCGGCACCATCGATCCGTGGGGACTGATCGCGCCACGCGCCGCCTGGGTCACCGTGATCCTGGTGGCCGCGCTCGGCTTCGCCAACTACGTCCTCCTCCGGCTCTATGGAGCCCGCGGCATCGAGCTCACCGGCTTCCTCGGCGGGCTCATCAACAGTACCGTCACCGTCACCGAGCTTTCCGACCGGGTGAGCGCGTCGAGCGGACGGCTGCTCGACGTCACCTTTCTCGGCGTGGTGCTCGCCACGGCGGCCATGCTCGTGCGCAATGCGATTCTCCTGGGGCTCCTCGCTCCCGCCGCGCTGTTGAGCGCGGCACCGACCCTCGTGCTCATGCTCGGCGGCGCGGCGGTGGCCACGCTCCTCAATCGCCCGAAGATGAAGTCGAGCGGCGCCGACATCCCGAAAATGTCGTTGCCCTTCTCGCTCACCGCGGCGATCAAGTTCGGCGTGATGTTCCTCTTCCTGGAGGTTGCGGGTGTACTGGCCCATCGTGCGCTCGGCCAGGGTGGCTTTTATCTGGTCAGCTTCCTCGGCGGCTTCGTCTCGAGCGCCAGCGCCGTAGCTTCGGCCGCCAATCTCGCCGCCTCGGGACAGCTGTCGCCGTCAGTGGCCGGCACCGGAGTGATCATCGCCTCGCTGGCGAGCGCGGCGGTGAATCTCCCCCTCGTCGGCCGCATCGGCCGCACGCCCGCACTCACCCGCCGGGTGGCGATCGTGATTGCAGCGATCATCCTGCTCGGCGCCCTCGGCGTCCTCGTCCAGCCCTTGCTAAGGAGATGACACTCATGGCCTCCCGCGGGAGACTAAGCCTCATGGTGATCATCGCATCCCTGCTCGCCGCGTCCCTCGCTGCCCAGCAGACGCAGAAGCCGCCGCTCCACGCCAGGCACTGGCTCGCGATCACCGGCAAGCCACTCGGCGCAACCGCCGGGGCGCTGATGTACGCCAGGGGCGGCAACGCCGTAGACGCGGCCTGCGCCATGCTCGGAGCGGTCACTACGATGTGGGACGTGCTCTCGTGGGGCGGTGAGACGCAGGCGCTGATCTACAATCCGCAGACCGGAAAAGTCATCGGCATCGACGCGCTCGGAGTGGCGCCGGCCGGAGCTACTGCCGAGTTCTATCGCTCGAAGGGCTACTGTTATCCGCCGGAGTACGGCCCACTCGCCGCGGTGACGCCGGGAACGCCGGGCGGGCTGATGACGATGCTCGCCGAGTACGGCACGCTTTCGCTGGCGCAGGTGCTCGCGCCCGCCATCGCGATGGCCGACGGGTATCCGATCGAGGCGGAGACCGCCGACGCCATCGAGAGCGAGAAGGGTGAGATCAACAAGTGGAAGTACTCGCCTCGCGTATTTCTCCCGCATGCCGGGCAGGTGCGCGAGGCGCCGGCGGCTGGTGAGGTATTCGTCCAGAGCGACCTCGCGGCGACGCTCCGGAAGCTGGTGGAGGCCGAGCGGCTGGCGCTCAAGGCGGGAAAGCGCCGCAAGGAGGCGATTTACGCGGCCTATGACCGCTTCTACAAGGGAGATATCGCGCGCGAGCTGGTGCGAGGCGTGCAGGAGGAGGGCGGGCTTATCACCCTGGGCGACCTCGCCGCGTGGAAAGTGCGGATCGAGGAGCCGCTCAGCACGACGTACAAGGGAATCACCGTCTACAAGCTCCCGATCTGGCAGCAGGGCCCGGTGATGCTCCAGGCGCTCAACATCCTGGAGAATGCCGACCTCAAGGCGATGGGATACAACTCGCCCAAGTACATCCACACCCTCTACCAGACGATGAACCTGGCCTACGCCGACCGCGACTTCTACTACGGCGATCCATACTTTCCCCCCGACGAGCCGGTGCGGGGACTCCTCTCGAAGGAGTATGCGAAGGCGCGGTACGCGCAGATCGACTGGACCCGCAACGACTCGACGGTCAAGCCGGGCGATCCCTATCCCTTCCAGGGCGGCACGAACCCTTTCACGTCGCTCCTCGCCGGGTGGACGCCCGTCCCCCCGCCCGACTCGATGAAGAAGATCGGCATCAGCGATTCCGCGTTCCGGGCACAGTTCTATGCCGGGACCACCTCCATCGAGGCCGCCGACGAGGAAGGATGGGTGGTGTCGGTAACGCCGAGCGGAGGATGGATTCCGGCGGTGATCGCGGGACGCACCGGCGTGGGGCTGAGCCAGCGGGCGCAGAGCTTCGTGACCCGTGTTGAGGACGGCCCATACAACGTGATCGAGCCCGGCAAGCGCCCGCGCGTGACGCTCACGCCCACGCTGGCCATGAAGGAAGACAAGCCCTTCCTCGCGTTCGCGGTCCAGGGCGGCGATTCGCAGGACCAGAATCTCCTCCAATGGTTCCTCGATATCGTCGAGTTCGGGATGACGCCGCAGCAGGCGGCGGAGGCACCCAACATCAACAGCGAACAGATGAGGTCGTCCTTCGGCGAGCACGAATCCCGGCCCGGCCGCCTCCTCGTGGCCTCGTCCACCGCCGACAGCGTGCGGGCGGCGCTGAAGGAGATGGGGTACACCCTCGAGTTCCAGGATCGAACCTCGGGGCCGATCAACGGCATCATGTTCGACCGCGCGCACGGCACGATGTGGGGAGCGTCGAGCAACCATGGTGAGGACTACGGGATCGCGTGGTAGCCCGTTCCCTGATTGCGACGACGCTTGCGGCCACGGTGGTCGCCGCCGGGTGCAGAACGGAGTCGCGCGCTCTCGCGAGGGCCGGCGACGGGCCGGCCGATCTCATTCTGAGCGGCGGCGCGGTATACACGATGGATGCCGCGAGAAGCTGGGCGAGGACCGTAGCGGTACGAAAGGGCCGGATCGTCTTCGTGGGAACGGAGGGACCGCCGGCGGAGCTGATCGGTCCCACCACAGAGGTCGTGGATCTGGCCGGCAAGATGGTGCTGCCCGGATTCCAGGATGCGCACGTGCATCCGGCGAGCAGCGGCGCGGAGCTCGCCGAGCTCCAGCTCGACGACGGGACGACTTCGGAGGCCGTAGCCAACACGATTCGTATGTACGCCGCTGCCCATCCCGAGCTCATCTGGATTCGCGGCGCCGGCTGGCAGCCTCCCATTTTCCCCGACGCGAATCCCACGAAAGAGCTCCTTGATCGCGTCGTTCCCGATCGTCCGGCGCTTCTCTACACCGCCGACGGCCATTCGGCGTGGGCCAATTCGAGGGCGCTGTCGCTCGCGGGCGTCACGCGCGACACCCGCGATCCGCCCGGCGGACGCATCGAGCGCAACCGGGCCGGTGAGCCGACCGGTACGCTGCGCGAGAGCGCCATCGACCTGGTGGCTGCCAAGCTCCCCGAGCGCACGGCCGCCGAGATGTCGGCGGGACTGGCGCGCGCCCAGAAGCTGGCCAGCGCCTTCGGCATCACGACGGTGTTCGGCGCCAACGAGGGTGAAGAGGAGCTCGAGGCCTACAGCGCGGCCGATCGGGCGGGCCAGCTCGCCGTGCGAGTCGTAGTCGCGCTATCCGCCGGCAGTGACACGACGAGCCGCACGCTGCTTCCGCGACTGCGCGAATGGCGCACTCGCTTCGCATCGGCTCACGTGCGGCCCATCGCCGTCAAGCTCTACGCCGACGGCGTCATGGAGTCGCGCACCGCGGCGCTGCTCCAGCCGTATCTCGACCGGCGAGGTGATGCCGGAACACCCAACTACAGCCAGCCGACGCTCGACAGTCTGGTTGCCGATCTGGATCGCGACGGATTTCAGATCCACGTCCACGCCATTGGCGACCGGGCCATTCGCATGACCCTCGATGCCTTCGAGGGGGCGAGAATGCGGAATGGCGTGCGTGACAGCCGCCACTCTATCGCCCACCTCGAGTTGATCGATTCCGCCGACATTCCCCGGTTCCGGGAACTCGGCGTGATCGCCAACTTCGAGGCGCTCTGGGCCAATGGAGATGAGGATCTCACGAAGCTCACCGAGCCGGCACTGGGACCCCAGCGCTCGCGCTGGCTCTATCCGATCGCCAGCGTCGCGCGGAGCGGGGCGGTGGTCACCGGTGGGAGCGACTGGTCGGTGTCGTCGCTCAACCCGCTCGACGCCATCGAGATGGGTATTACCCACCAGGACCCGGCCAGGCCGGGGATGGCTCCGTGGCATCCCCAGGAGCGGGTCGACCTCCCCACCATGATCGCGCTCTATACCATCAACGCCGCCTACGCCCACCGGCAGGAGCGCGAGACCGGATCGGTGGAGGTCGGCAAGCTCGCCGACCTGATCGTGCTCGACCGGAATGTCTTCGAGATTCCCGTCGCTCAGATTCACCGGGTTCACGTCCTGCGAACGCTGCTGGAAGGAAAGACGGTGTACGAGCGGGCGAAGTAGCGAGGACCCGGTGCCAGTCGAGATTCGTCCGTTCGTCCCCTCTGATCGCGACGCCGCGGTTACGCTCGTGCTCGGCATCCAGCGCGACGAGTTCGGCATTCCCATCGCTGCCGAAGACCAGCCCGACCTCCTCGACGTACCACGCCACTACCAGACGGGTTGCGGCAACTTCTGGGTCGCCGCGGATGACGACACGGTCGTGGGCACCATCGGACTCCTCGACATCGGGCATGGTCACGGGGCGCTGCGCAAGATGTTCGTGGCCCCCTCGCACCGAGGCGCCGGCCATGGGATCGGTGTCGCGCTGCTCGATACCCTGCTCGGATGGGCGCGGGAGAAAGGAGTTACCCATGTCTTTCTTGGCACCACCGAGCAGTTCAAGGCGGCCCACCGCTTCTACGAGAAAACGGGGTTTGCCGAGCTACCCGCGGAGGAGCTGCCGGCGCATTTTCCGCGAATGCGGCTCGACACGAAGTTCTACGTCAGGCGTATCGCCTAGGTCACAATGGCTCCCTCTCCATTCTCCGACCTCCGCCTCACCTATATCGGCGGACCCACGGCCCTCATCGAAACCGGCGGATTGCGGCTGCTCACCGATCCGACCTTCGATCCCGCCGGCGCCGAGATCCGATCCGGCACCTACTCGCTGACCAAGACCGAGGGCCCGGCGATTGGCGCCGGGTCACTGGGCCACCTCGACGCGGTATTGCTGAGCCACGACCATCATTTCGACAACCTCGACGGCGCGGGCCGCCTGGTCCTCGGCGGCGCCGACCGCGTGCTCACCACCGAGGCGGGGGCGGAACGTCTCGGCGGCCGCGCCATCGCTCTCCCGAACTGGCAATCCGTGGAGATCCCCGCCGCCGCCGGGCGCACCCTCCTCGTCACGGGGACGCCGGCGCGCCACGGACCGGCCCACATGGACCGGGGGCCGGTCACCGGCTTCGCTCTCACATTTGCCGATGAGCCCAGGCGCGCCATTTACGTCTCGGGAGACACCGTCTGGTACGAAGGGATCGCCGAGGTGGGCCGGTGGTTCGAGGTGGAGGTGGCCATGCTCTTCATGGGGGCGGCACGGGTCGAGGCGGTGGGGCCATGGCATCTCACCCTTACCGCCGAGGAGGGGGTGGAGGCGGCACGGGCCTTTCTACAGGCGACCATCGTGCCGCTCCACTACGAGGGCTGGAAGCACTTCTCCGAATCTCGCGCCGACATCGAGCCGATCTTTGCGGCCGGCGGTCTCGCAGGCCGGGTACGATGGCTCATACCCGGCCGGCCTTCCGCGATCCTCTCACCGGCTCCCTGATCACCCCAGGCACGATCGCTCGGCGCTCGCGCGGCGGTGGGGCCTCGGGCCCACGGAGCGGACCAGGGCGGCGGATGCGTTCGCCGCGCGAGGACGCGCGGTCAGTGCGACGAGCGCCGCAGCCTGGCCACTCCACGTCGGGTGGCAGTCAGTGGCGGCGTTGTTGGTGCGGTTGACGGGACCGCTGCCGTCGGCGGCCGAGGTGAAGATCTCGATGTTGCCTGCCCGGTCGCTTCGAAAGGCGAGATAGGCGCCGTCGGGGGACCAGACGGGATACGAGTCGAGCTCGTCGTCGCTGGTGATCCTGGTCTGGGCGGAGCCGTCGGCGTTCATCACGTAGATCTCGAGGTTGCCGTCGCGGCTGTTCGTGAACGCCAGCTTCGATCCGTTCGGCGACCAGGCCGCCCGCGCGTCGAAGTCGGTAGGGTTGTTCGAGAGATTCACCGGATTGCTGCCATCGGCACCCATCACGAACACCTCCGGATCGCCAGTGGGCTCGCGATCGGTGCTGAAGGCGATCTGGGTGCCGTCAGGCGACCACGCGGGATGGAAATCTTCAGCGGCATTGTTGGTCATGTTGCCCAGCCCGCTCCCATCAGCGTTCATCTCGTACACCTCGCCGTTCCCGTCCCGATCAGTCTCGAAGGCGATCTTCGTTCCGTCGGGCGACCACTCCGGGCCGGTGTCGGAACCCGCGTCGTTCGTGAGCCTCGTCTGCCCGCTGCCGTCGGCGTTCATCACATAGATCTCGGCGTTGCCGTCGCGGTCGCTCACGAACGCGATCTTGGTCCCGTCCGGCGACCAGTCGGGCTCGTAGTCGAAGGCGCCACTGTTGTTGGTGAGGTTCACCGGATTGGTGCCGTCGGCGTTCATTGCGAATACCTCGAAGTCGCCCGTGCGGTTGGTCTCGAAGGCGATCACGCCGGTCAGCACCTGTGGGGGCGTGTCATCCGGCCCGGGGCCCGGGTCGTTGGAATCGCTGCCGCAGCCGGCGAAGGGAAGCACGGCTGCTATGGTCAGCGCGAAGGCCAGAGTGGTCCGCATCGAGGGCTCCTGTTTCGGGGTGACATCATGATCGGGTGATCGGCTGCGGGACAGTCTAGGTGGGGGGTCTCACGGAGAACTCAACCGGATCTCAACTACCAGGCGCGGCAATCCCCGGCCGCCGGAGTCGTGTCATATTGCAGCATGCCCTACCGCACCCTCGCCGATCTGGTGCTCGCTCTCCATCTCGGATTCATTCTCTTCGTGGCGCTCGGAGGACTCCTGCTCCTCCGGTCGCCACGGCTTGCCTACGTTCATCTTCCATCCGCGGTCTGGGGCGCGTTGATCGAGTTCATGGGAGGACAGTGTCCGCTGACCCCGCTCGAGCAATACCTGCGACGACAGGGAGGAGGGGAGGGGTACTCCGGAGGCTTCGTCGAGCACTACCTCACGGCAGCCATCTATCCGAACGGGCTGACGAGGGGGATTCAGCTCGCGCTGGGCACATTCGTGCTGGCGCTGAACGGCGTCTTCTACTGGAGGTGGTGGCGCGCCAGGCGAGCCGCGGCGGCGCAAGCCGTTGAATCGGACGACCGGAGCGCCCAAGCGAGAAAGCGCTCGGTGTGATAGAGGGCGAGCTGCGCGCCGGGCCCGCCGGTCACGGCATCGAACGCGTGCTCCGACCAGGGAACCTCGAGGAGCACCGACGTGGTCCCGGCCGCGGCGAGCCGCTCGTGCAGCATGGTGCCGAAGCGCGGCTCGACTACGTGATCGCCCGCGCCGTAGACCAGGAGCGTCGGGGGAAGCGGCCTCACCACGTAGGTGACGGGCGATGCGTCGCGATAGCGGCCGGGCACGGCGTCGGGCGCGCCGCCGAGGAATGCTTCCTCGATCGTCCGGACGTGCAGCGGATCGGGGCGGGGCGGATGCCTGTAGCCTTCGGCCAGGTCGACCGGCCCGTAGAAGCTCACCACTGCACGCACCTGCGGCCCGCCCGGCGCGTAGGCCCCCACCATGGCGAGCTGCGCCCCCGATGACCGGCCCAGGATGGCCATCCGCGCCGGATCGGCGCCGTACTCCCGGCCATGGACGCCGATCCACCCGAGCGCCGAGCGCACGTCAGCGAGTTGCGCCGGCCATTGCCACCTCGGGGCATGCCGATAGTCGATCGCGAAGACGACGTAGCCGTGTGACGCCAGGTAGGTGGCAAACTCGGCATTTTCCCCCGGTCCACCCCGGAGCCACGCGCCGCCGTATATCTGCACCACGGACGGATGGCTCCCCTGCTCACTGGGACGGTAGATGTCCATCGTGAGCGGAATGCCGTCGGTCACCGTAAATCGAATCCCTCGGGTGACCCGCGCTGTGCCGCCACGGAGGCCGGTGACCAGCTCGACCGGGTTGAGCGGGCTATGACGCATCGAGCGCCGAACGCCCTCTGGTACGGCGCAAAGGTAGTCCTCGCCGAGAGCGGCATGCATGGCGGCGTCGAAGCGGTGCGCAGTCGCGGGAAAGCGAACGAACGGAAACGCGGCCAGTGCGATTGTCGCGACGGCAACGAAGGTCGTGGCGCGGGTGGTCCATGAACGCGTTGGGTTGTGAAGCCCGGCGAGTGCGATGAGCGCTGCTCCTGCAATCAGCCAGATGCCCGACTCGGGTGCTCCGATGGCGACGATGAGCAGCGGGTACGTGGGTGCCGGAACGACTACCCAGATCGTGAGCAGAAACAGGAGGACCGCGCCGGCGAACAGGAAATACTGCCTTGCCCGGCCGCCTCTTTGGTCCATGGGAAATCCTGTCTGGAGAGATCGATTCGATGCGTGACATTTGGGCCGGACTGCTGCTCGTCTGCACCATCGCGTCCTGCTCCAGCCCTCCGGCCGCCGTGCCGGCGCCGGCGGCCGGGCTCGCTCCCGCGGAATCAGCTTATGCCGATCTGCGCGACCTTCGCGACCGCTACGAGGTCACCACTGCCGCCGGGCTCACCACGACTGCCAATGGAATGTCGCTCCCCGAGCTCGCGAAAAGGCACGACGAGGTTCGAAGCGCGGTGTCGGCGCGGCTGGCCGCCGTGGATTCGGCCGCGCTGGCGCCCGACGACGCGCGCGCACTCGGCGTCATGCGCGCGACGGTGGCGATGGCATTGACCCCTCTTGGCATGACC
>JBOHSC010000424.1:0-2883 GCA_050733115.1 Gemmatimonadales bacterium | reverse complement strand
CGCTGTGGCGGATGCAGCGGATCTTCCCCCGCGGGGCCTAGACCACTCGTCCATCGGCGGGACGCAACCCTGGTGGGTTCGGGGGGCAGCACCGCAAGCAGCAGCGGGTGTTCGGAAAGCCGTAGCGGCCGGTCGGGCCGGCGCTAGTCCGCGACCAGCACGTACCTGAGGATGCCGCGCTCGAGCTCGAGTAGCTCGGAGTAGTCGCGGCTGGGGTCCGTCAGGCGCTGCAGCGCCGCGCCATCGGCGGCGCCAAACATGAAGGTCACGCAGGTCTCGGCATCGAAGCGAAGCGAGAGCACCCCCTCGGCCTCCTTGCGGCGGAGGATCTCGGCCACGTGGCGCCTCGAGCCCTCGTAGACCTGCGCCAGCTCGGCGCGGATCTCCGGGTTCTGGCGGCCGGCGGTGAACAGCTCGAAGATGAGGACGTAGAAGCCGGGGTCGCTCTGGAGGATCTCCTCTGCGCCTGCGACGAACACGTCGAGGACGTCGTCGGCCGTCTTGGCCGCCTCGAGGGGCTGGTCCAGAGCGCCGATCCGCACCTCGGCGTCGCTGCGGAGCACCTCGATCAGCAGGCGTTCCTTGGTGCCGAAGTAGTAATGGAGGAGGCCGCGGCTGACCCCCGCCTCACGTGAGACGTGCTCGAAGGTGGCTCCCGTGATACCGCGCTGCGCGATGCAGGTGCGCATCGCATCCACGATGCGCTGAACCTTGTCGCCGGTCAGGCGCTCGCCAGGCCGCGTCTCCTCCGTCGTACTGATCTCCGGTGCCATCTCTCCGTACCCCGCTCGACGAAACGTCGAACACAGGTGCGCGAGTGTATCTATCTAGGACAGCCGGACCGGTGGATTGTGGCCCGGAATGACCACCGCAGGCTCGAGCTCGCGGATCCGGCGCCACTGCTCCAGGAGCTCCTCGCGCTCGGGGCCGAAATCCTCGGGCAGGTCCATCTGGTCGAAGTACTCGGGCAGCGGGCCGACGCAGTCCGATGCGATCACCACGAGGCCGTCATCGGTGTCGACGAGCAACGAGATGAGTCCGTCGGAGTGGCCCGGGGTGCGCATCCAGCGGATGCCCGGTTCGATCTCACCCTCTTCACCCTCGAGGACCTCGAGGTTCGCCATCTCGAGGACGCCGGCGACGATCTGCGCGTAGGGCGCCTCCGTCTCCATCTTGTGCACGTAGGTCTTGCGCTGCGGCCAGGCCGCCATGCCCTCGGCGTGGTCGAAGTGCAGGTGGGTGAGGATGACGTCCTTGACCTCGTGCGGCTCGACGCCGAGCTCCTGTAGGGCGCCGATGACCGGGCCGCCCTGCATGATCAGGCCAGGATCGACGAGGTAGTCACGCTCGCCGCGGACGAGCAGCGTGTTGGGGAACGCGACCATCCCGGCGGTGCGGCCGCCCTGCTGCAGCTCCTTGTAGCGGCGGAAGCCGTCGGCGGAGCTGTCGACCGCGGTTACTTCCGCGTCCCCGTTGGATACAGCGAAGACGAGCCGCTGAGCGGGTACGAGGACGTGGACGCTTGGCAACCGGGCTACTCGGTGGCCGCTGGCGCTGGAGCGGCGGTCGTCTGCGACGTGTACTCGAACTCCTCCTCGGCGCCGAATAGGCGGTCGAGGACGGCCTTGCGCAGGTCTTCGTTGAGGGCGATCGCGAGCACGCTGGCCACGATGCCGATCAGGAGCAGTTTGCGGAAGGGGTGGCGCTTCTTCCTGCGCTTGCCCTGGAGGCGCTCCGACGCGTCCTTCAGGTTCTCGGCAGCGGTGCGGAGATCGCGCTGGACCTTCTTGTCCTCGGTGAGCGCCCGGTAAGGGCCCTTGCCGTTCGACATGCGCCCATAGGCGTGCCGCGCTGCGTCGAATGCCTCCTTGACGCTGTCCCGCAACTCCGGGTCCTCGATGAACCGGCGCACATACGGATTGGATCCCGCCTGCTGCGCCGCCTGGCGCGCCTTGTCAGCCCTGGTGCTCGCTGCCATTCAACAACTCCCTCGTCCGCTTGGCTCGTCAGCGCAGCATATACCCGGAAATATGCCCGCTACCGCGCGGCCGATCTCAAAACGCAGCCGCCAGGGCGTCCTCGATCGTGTCCAGGAAGACGAACTCGAGTCCCTCCCGCTGGCGGTCCGGGATCTCGGCGACGTCGCCCTCGTTCCGGGCGGGGGCCAGCACCCGCTTGATGCCGGCCCTCTCGGCGGCGAGGGCCTTCTCCTTGAGGCCGCCGATCGGCAGCACCTGGCCCGTGAGCGTCACCTCACCGGTCATCGCCACGTCCGAGGAGACGGGCTTGGCGGTCACGAGCGAGCTGAGGGCGACCGCCATCGCGACGCCCGCCGAGGGCCCGTCCTTGGGGACGGCGCCGGCGGGCACGTGGATGTGGATGTCATGGGTGGCGAACCAGTCCTCGGGCACCTCGGACGGGAGCTTGTCCAGGTGGCCGCGCACCCACGAGAGGGCGGCCTGCGCGGACTCGCGCATCACGTCCCCGATCTGGCCCGTGATGGTGAGCTTGCCGTCCCCCGGCATCGCCGTCGCCTCGACGAACAGGACCTCGCCGCCGACCGGCGTCCAGGCCAGCCCGGTTGCCACGCCGGGGAGCTTGGTGCGGCGCCGCTGCTCGGCGAAGAACCGGCGCTTTCCCAGCAGCTCCCGCGCGCGCTTGGCGGAGATCGTCACCTTGCCCTTCACCTCTCCCTCGGCGATCTGGCGGGCGACCTTGCGGCAGATGCTCCCGATCTCGCGCTCGAGGTTGCGAACGCCCGCCTCGCGGGTGTACTCGTCGATGATCGTCTTGAGCGCCGGGTCGGCGAACGAGATCTGGCTGCGCGCCAGCCCGTTCTGCTCGATCTGGCGCGGCACCAGGTAGCGCTTGGCGATATGGAGC
>JBOHSC010000423.1:0-2116 GCA_050733115.1 Gemmatimonadales bacterium | reverse complement strand
TCCGCCGGGCCCCGGGGTACTGTGCCCGCGTCGTGAGCGCCACCGAAAGGACCACGTTGGTGCGCTTCGCCTTGGTCGTGGCCGCCGTCGTGGCGGCCCTGGGCCTGGCGGCGTGCGGCAGCAGCTCGAGCTCAACCAGCGCGAGCGGGGCGAGCGGGGTTAGCGGGGCGAGCGGGGCGTCGGGCACCTCCGGGGAGCAGGGCGCGGCCTCCAACATCAGCACCACCTTCGCGAAGCCGACCAGCAAGGAAGACGCCATCGGGGCGGTGTTCCTGAAGGAGGGCGGCATCGCCGGCCTGGCGCAGATCCTCGGGACCACGTTCGAGATCCCGAAGCACATCACCGTGGCTGCGGTCAACGGCCTCGACGGCGGTCCCCACTACGACCCGTCGAACAACACGATCACGTTCCAGTACGGCTTCGCGGCCCTCATCTTCGAGACGCTCAGGCAGAACAACCCGGACTGGAGCACCCACAAGCTCGGGTTTGCCACCGGCGCGGTGATCGCCTTCATCCTCGAGCACGAGTTCACGCACGCGCTGATCCACATCTACAACCTCCCCGTGCTGGGCAAGGAGGAGGACGCAGCCGACACGCTCGCGACGCTGCTGCTGCTCAAGTCGCCGAAAGGCGACAAGCTCGCGCTCGGCGCGGCCGAGTTCTGGGCCGACTTCTCCGGGCGCCAGAACCCGCCGGCGATCGCTGACTACGCCGACGCCCACTCCCTCGACCTGCAGCGTGCGTACAGCATCATCTGCGACATCGCGGGCTCCAACCAGGAGCGCTACAACGAGATCAACCAGGCGGGGATCCTCCCCAACGGCGACATCAAGAGCTGCCCGGCCCAGTACCAGGAGGACGTGAAGAGCTTCACCCAGGTGCTGCAGCCGCACGTCAACGGGAACCTGAACTTCCAGGCGCCCTCCAACTAGAGGCGCTCTACGACGGAGTGCCGGCCGGCGCCTGCGGCGGCTCGGCGGGTGCCTTCGGCGGCCGCGCGGGCTTCGGTGGTCGCGGCCGCGTGTAGTCGCGGAACTGGCGCTCGAAGTCCGGCCACCACGGCGGCTCGGGATCGTCCTGCGGCTTGTCGTCCCCGTCGTCGCCACCGCCGTCGGTGGGCGTGCGGAGAGCAAAGAAGGCGGTCGCGCTGAACAGAACCGCGAGCCACAGCAGCGCGAGGATGAACGAGTTCGACGCGGTGGACGGCCATCGGATCGCTGCCATGAGCGCACCCGCGTCTACGAACAGGCACCCAGGGATCATCGCCACCCCGAACCGCGGTGAGCAAGGCCACGAGCGTGTCCTCCGCCGCCGGGCCAGGAACACAAGCCACGCGAGCAGCGCGGGCCACATCACAAGATGCGCGTAGAGCGGAATCGTGATCGGAGTGCCTGGATGGGGCACCAGCGACATCGACCTCATCATCTCGCGATTTCTGCGAGATGCAACCCCCCGAGCCGATTACACGCCGCTAACATCTGCGCCCACGCCGCGGGGTGGAGCAGTCAGGTAGCTCGCCGGGCTCATAACCCGGAGGTCGTGGGTTCAAATCCCACCCCCGCTACTAGAGGAAAGGCCCGCTACGGCGGGTCTTTCTGCGTTCTGGCCCGTGGGATTGGCAGCCGGGGTGGGCATAGATTGGGCATAGAATGGGCATAGATTTCGCGGGCGACTGGGGCACGGATAGGCGCCGATGTGCGCGGATAAAGGCGCAGAAATGGATTTGCGCCTTTTCGCCCGCAGCCCTCGCGGACTACTCCCGCAGCCCCGGCGGCTTCGAGTTAGGGCGAGCCGGGCGAGAGCTCGACGTAGCTGAGGTGGGCGTCGTCGAACTGGAGCCCGCCCGAGCTCTCATCGCAATCGAGCCCGAACGCGATCGGACCCGGTCCGACGACATCGGTGACGCCCGACATGGTGATCGAATCCTGTTGATCCTTGACGGAGATGTGGGCCTGGCTATCGGGCAAAAACCCGATGTTCGAACCGACGTGGCAGCGGCCGGTTCCGAGGCTACCGAGCGTCTCGGGTGTGGCCCTGATCTGCCCGATTATCAGCACCCGGGTCGGGGCAGCGAGGTTGATCGTGCCCGTTTGCTCGCAGGTGAGGAACTGGACGC
>JBOHSC010000422.1:0-12812 GCA_050733115.1 Gemmatimonadales bacterium | reverse complement strand
TGGGGCTGCCGGCGATCGCGCGCGCGATCCCCACCCGCTTCCGCATGCCACCCGAGAGCTGCGCCGGAAACTTCTCGATGGTATCGCCCGGAAGATTGACCAGCCGGATGCACTCCGCGATGCGCGCCGTACAGTACTCGATGTCGGAGTACTTGTCCTGGTCGGTGATGCCGAGCCGAACGTTCTCGAAGACGTTCATCGAGTCGAAGAGCGCGCCGTTCTGGAACACGTAGCCGATGTGCGAGCGAAGCTCCGACAGATCCCTCCGTTTGAGATGGACGACGTCCTTGTCGTCCACGATGATCGTACCGCTATCGGGCTTGATGAGACCGATGATCGTCTTGAGCAGGACGCTCTTCCCCGTTCCGGACGGCCCGAGCAGCGCCACCGTCTCGCCTTCGCGCACCTCGAAGTCCACGCCGTTCAGCACGATCTGCTTGCCGAAGCGCTTGTGGATGCCGATGAGCTGAATCATTGATTCAGGAGGAGACGGGTGAGCACGGTGTCGAGCACGAGAATCAGCACCGAGCTGGTGACCACCGCGGTGGTGGTGGACTTGCCCACTCCTTCGGCGCCCTGCTGGGTATTGAAGCCCATGTAGCAGGAGATGATCGTGATCGAGCCGGCGAAGAAGAACGCCTTGATGACCGAGTAGTAGGCATCCCACGAGCGCCAGTAGTACTGCGCACCGTAGATGAAGTCGGCATCGGTCACCGGCAGCACCGCCTTGACCGAGATCCAGCCGGAGAGAATGCCCGAGAGATTGGCGAGGATGGTGAGCGCCGGAATCATGAGCAGGCCGGCCAGGACGCGCGGGATCACCAGGTGCGAGGCGGGCGAGCGGCCAAGGCTCTCGAGGGCGTCGATCTGCTCGGTCACCCGCATCGTCCCGAGCTCGGCGGCATAGCGGGCCCCGATCCGGCCGGCGAGGATGAGCGCGGTGAGCACCGGGCCCAGCTCGAGGATGATCGAGGAGACGACGAGGGTGCCGACCACGTAGTAGGGGATGCTGCCGGTGAACTGGTAGCCGGTCTGAAGCGCGGTCACCGCCCCGGCGAAGGCGGAAATGAGCAGCACGATGAAAAGGCTGCCCGCGCCTATGTTCCACGCCTCTTCCAGAAACCGGGGCCACCAGATGCGGATCTCGGTGAGACCGCGGAGCAGGTCGATGATGAAATAGGTCAGGCGCCCCACATGCGACGCGCTATCGAGGACCCAGCGGCCGGTGATCTGGCGAATGTCGAACGTAGTAGAATCGGCCATAGGTGCTTTATCTTGCCCCCCCATGCCGCGTAAGTCTACCCCTGGACTTCCGATAGCCGTGTCGAAGGCTCCCGACTTCCGGCGCCGGCTTCTGCGCTGGTTTCGCCGGCACGGCCGCGACCTCCCCTGGCGGCGCACCCGCGATCCGTACCGGGTCATCGTCTCGGAATTCATGCTCCAGCAGACCCAGGTGTCGCGAGTGGAGGGGTACTACCGCCAGTTCCTGGACCGGTACCCGTCAGTCGAGACGCTCGCCGCCGCCCCGGCGGCCGCGGTGAGGGAGAGTTGGGAGGGGCTGGGGTACTACCGGCGGGCGGCGAATCTCCATCTGCTGGCGCAGCGCGTGGTGGCGGAGCATGCAGGTGTCATCCCTGCCGACCCCGCCGTGCTGGTCGGCCTGCCGGGCGTGGGGAGATATACGGCGGGAGCGGTGGCGAGCTTTGCCTACGAGCTTTCGACGCCGGCTGTCGATACGAATGTCGCGCGGGTGATCCGCCGTGCATTCCATCCTCGACTCGGCGGTCGTGGCGCCAACCGGAAAATCTGGGCGACGGGAGCCACGCTCGTGCCGCGCACGGGAAAGCGGGCCTGGGAGTTCAACCAGGCGATCATGGAGCTCGGCGCGCTGATCTGCACGGCGCGCGTGGCGAAGTGCGGGGAGTGTCCGGTGCGAAAGGCCTGCGCGACGGGGAGGAAGGCGCGCTAGCGGCGGCCGCTACCTGACCAGCGCTCCTGCCACCAGCGCCGCCAGCGCCAGCGTCCCCGCGATCGACGTCACCACCTTCTGCCGCTGGCGGAGCTCGTCGAAGTACTCCGCTCCCGGCCCCGTCGGGTCGAGGCGGCCGAGCTTTGCCGCCGTAGGCAGCGCGATCGTCAGCGTCAGCAACGCCCCCACCAGCCCGGTGCCCTGCATCACCACCAGCGCCAGGTTGAATCCCGGCAGCTCACCTGTGCGGCCCGATACCGAGAACGTAAGGATCAGCCCCGAGAGCACGGCCAGCAATGCCCCCGGCGCGATGATCGCCTTCTGCACCGCCGCCTGCGACCGCACGACCGCACCGAGCCCGGCGCGATCCTCGCGCTTGGCGGCGATCCCGGCCATCATCGCCGCCAGTCCCCCACCCAGCCACATCGTGAAGCCGAGCAGGTGAACAAAAAGCCAGAATCGAATCATGAGGTCGTCGCTGAAAGAATGGAGCGGTCGATCGGCTGGCGCCCGGCGAAGCCGGACTCGACCTCGTGCCAGTGGGTGATGCGGTCCTCGCCGAGCCGCCAGCAGAGGAAAATCGGGCGATCCTCCCGAAGGGAGTAGAAATCCACGAGCCCCGCCTCGAATCCCTTGAAGACGCAGCCCACCGCCTCGAGCTCCTGGAGATAGCGGTTGATCCGCTCCGCGTGCGCGGAAACCAGCTGGCGCGCCTCAATGAGCTCACCGGTCTCACCCCAGTCGGCCCGAGCACCGCCGGTGAGGACCTCGTAGCGTGCGACCGCCTCGCGCCATGCGGGATACTCGATCGTCAGATCGTGCACGATGCGGCGCACAAGTGGAAGCGTACGCTCCGCTTCCTCCAGCGTGAAGAGCTTGAACTCAGGCACGCGTCACCCCCCCCAGACGATCTCGACGCCCTCGATCTGCTCCGGATGACTGATGAAGCCGATGACTTGACCCTCGCCGTCCAGCACCGTGATGGTAGGCCGCAGGTGGGAGTCACTCGGGTCGAGGTCCATGCGGACCCGGTAGCCGGTGAGCTCCTGGTCGCCCTTGATGACGGCCGAGCGGGTGCGCATCAGCTCGTCGGCGCGGGTGTGCCAGGGATGCTTTCCCTCGGCGAGACAGCGGGTGACGAGATCGCGGTCGCTCAGCGTGCCAAGGAAGCGGCGTGTGCGGTGATCGTCCACCACGGGGACGACGGAGATGTTGCGGCTCTTGAGCATGATCGCCACTTCGCTGGCCATCGCACCGGCCACGGCCACGTGGGGATCGCGCACCATCGCTTCCGAGGCTTTCATAGAGGCTCAATTTGCTCCGAACCGAAAGGCGGTCAAGTACGCGAGGATCGGGCGATCGCCTCGCGCGTGGCACGGTATCCCTGCTCCGCGTAGTCCCGCATGCGCTCGACCCGGAAGGTAGCGTAACGCTCGATCGCCGGCCGGACATAGGTCAGCGGCGGTCGCCCCGCCTCCGCCCGCCAGCGAGCCAGCTGCTCCAGGGTGTGTGCGGCCATTAGCGTCCCCACCGCCTCGTCGTGCGCCTGGACCAGTGCGGGGACGGGGTCGAGCACCGCCCCCGTGGCAAGCTCGAACCCGGGCCCCACGTCCACCGCCACCACCGGTTCCATACCGGCGTGCGCCGCCGCGTCGAGCGGCAGGACACCCCTGAGCCCGCCGTCGCCACACCGTCTTCCGTCGAGTTGCACAGGCGGGAAATAGAGCGGAAGGGCGCAGGAGGCCACCAGGACATCCACCAGCGGCGCGTCGCGGGCGCCGGCGCCGTAGAGGAGCAGCTCGCCGGTGTCGAGATCGGTGACCGTAACGGTCAGCGGAACCCGGAGGTCGGCAAAACGGCGTACCCCGAGCAACGCCTCGACCGCGCGCCGGAAGGGCTCCGGCCGAAAGAGCGAATGGGCAAAAAGTCCACGAAAGAGCGCCAGCCGGTCGCGAGAGATGCCCCGGGAACCCACCTCCGTGAGCCGCGCGAGCAGATCATCCTCGGCCATCCCGCTCGCCAGACCCGCCGCGATAACGGCACCCATCGACGTTGCCACATACCGCACCGGCGTCATCCCCGACTCGTCGAGCGCACGGACTGCGCCGAGGTGGGCGGCCGCCTTGGCGCCGCCGCCGCTCAGCACGACGGTTACCGCGCGCGAGGTCACGCCCGTGGCCGGCTCAGGCGGTACGCCTCCGCTCGCTCGTAGCGAGCCCGCTCCTCCCCGGTTTCGGGCACGAGACGCGGCACGCGCTTGGGTTTGCCTTCGTCGTCGATCGCCACGAAGACCACGTGCGCGCTGTGGGTGTGACGCCGCTCGCCGGTGCTCACCGTCTCCGAGTAGACCTCGACGGTGATGTCCATGGAAGAGTTCCCGACGTAGTCCACCGTGGCGGCGCAGGTGACGAGCGCTCCTACCGGGATTCGCTCGCGGAAGTCCACCCGGTCGATGCTCGCGGTCACCGCGGGCCCTCCGGCGTGCCTGATCGCCGCCACCGCCGCGGCCTGGTCCACCATCGCCATGAGATTCCCCCCGAAGAGATCTCCGAGCAGGTTCTGCATGTGGGGCATCACGATTGTGGTAATCGAGCCGACCGAGTAGGACATCGGGCGGGAATCGGGAAGCGCCATCAATAGTCCACCGGCCGCAGGTAGTACTCACCGATCGCCGTGCCGCTCAGCATCGCCACCGTCGGCAGACGGCGCTTCCAGTGAGTCGAGTCGAGCCGTTTCCGCACCAGCGCCGTCTCCTCCCGGGTGAAGCCGAGCGCGGCGATCTCCGCGTCGCGGTAACCGAGGAGAATCCAGTGTAGAATGGCGTCGGCGCGCGGATAGGAAATGCCGAAGTCGCTTTCGTCGGTCTGCCCCACGATCAGATCGGCGCTGGCGGGCTTGGAGACGATGACGTCAGGGACGCCGAGGTGCCGTGCAAGCGCCCAGACCTGCGTCTTGAAGAGATCGCCGATCGGGTTCACCGGCGGCGAGTCGTCGGCGTGCCAGGTGAAGTAGCCGAAGAGCCGCTCGGTCTTGTTCCCCGTGCCGAGCGGGAGAGCGCGATGCGCAGCCGAGAGATCGAACAGGGTGATCATCCGGGTCCGCGCCATGATGTTTCCGAGGCGCCCGGGCTCCGGGGTCCCGCCGATGGCCGCGGCGAGGCCGTCCACCGCGCCGCTGATATCGACTGTGGCGGAGCGGATGCCGAGAGCGTCGACGACGAGCTGGGCGTGGCTCAGGCTCTCCGCGCTCGAGGTGCGGTACGGCATGCGGACGCCCAGGACGTTCTCGGGCCCGAGCGCCTCGGCAGCCAGAAACGCCACGAGCGAGCTGTCCACTCCTCCCGAGAGGCCAATCACCACCTGCTCGAAGGCGCGGCGGCGGCGTACCTCATCGCGGATGAATTCGACCAGCCAGCGCCGGGTCAGCTCGGCGTCGATGGCCAGCGGGTCGCCACTGATCCGGGCCAGATTCCGCATGGCGCCCGGGTCCACAATCCTCGCGGCCGGCGGAGTGTGAGCCCTGGGGCCATCGCCCTCGTCCTCGCCACCGTCGGAGCGACGGGCGGCGTGCAGCGAGCCGAGAAGATGGGGAAGCCGCATCTCCAGATCGGCGAGGAGTGGGAGGTCGGCGCGGGCGCGGGTGATCTCCTCGAAGTCGAGGGTGGCGGGAATTACCGCCTCCTCGAATAGCGGGCCCTCGGCAAGGATATCGCCGCGCGGGCTGGCGACGAGCGATCCGCCGGGAAAGGCCTTTCCGCCCTCGAAGCCGACGAGTTGCGAGAGCGCGACGAAGACGCCGTGCTCGCCCGCCATATCCTGCACGATCCGTCCCCACCGGGCGAGGCTGGTCGGACGGCCGGCGGTGTCGTCGGTGGTGACCACTCCGCGCGCCGGGCTCGCGCTCGGGACGATGATGAGCTGCGCCCCGCCAAGTGCCGCGAGCATCGGAGTAATGGAGTGCCACGCATCTTCGCAGATGAGCATGGCTGCCCGGCCCCAGCGGGTATCAAACGCCTGAACGCTCCGGCCCGCCTCGACGAAGCGCTCCTCGTCGAATACCCCATACGTCGGCAGAAAGACCTTGCGGTGGACGTGCCGGATGCCGGCGTCGGGGCCGCCGAGGGTGGCATAGAGACCGGAATTGTAGAGGCGGTTGCGGTGGACCTCGTAGAAGCCTATGGCGATGTCGAGCGGCGCGGCCTTGGCATCGAGGTGCTGGCGCGAGAGATCGGCGAAGAGCCGGTCGGCGGAATTGGCGAGATCGCGGACCCCACCCTCGAGGAAGTAGCCGGTGAGGGCGGTTTCCGGCGCCACGATGAGCTCGGGGGGCTCGGCCCACCCCGACGCCTCCCGGAAGAGGTCGCCGAGCCGGCAGAGGTTCTCGTCGTAGGCGCCCTTCCGGGGCCGCAGCTGAGCGATGGCAAGGCGGAGCACAAGGGAAATGTATACCTTACGCCATGCTCTGGTATATCGCGGTGGGCAGCGCGGTTGGAGGGGTAAGTCGATACCTGCTCGGCGGCGTGGTCCAGCGTCTCTGGGGGACGACCTTCCCCTCCGGCACGCTGGTCATCAACGTGACCGGGTCGTTCCTCCTCGGCGCCATCATCCGGTTCGCCGTGGACACTCCGGCCATATCGCCCGAGATGCGCGCATTTCTGACGATCGGACTCTGCGGCGGTTACACGACGTTCTCGACCTTCAGCTATGAGACGGCGGCGATGCTGGAAGATGGCGAGTGGACCCGCGCGGCGATCTACATGTCGGCGAGTGTCGGGCTGTCGCTGGTTGCCACCTTCCTCGGCTTCGCGGTCGCGCGGGCGGCGCTCACCGCCAGGTAGTTTCTCTGCACCCTCCGCGCCTCTGCGGTGGATGGGAGTAATGGCCAGGAGGGCGAATGCACGGACTCACCGGCGAACGCACCCTGATGCGGATACACATCGGCGAGCGCGACAAATTCAAGGGCAGGCCGCTCTATGAGGCGATCGTCCACCTGCTCCGACACCGTGGGTTTGCAGGAGCGACGGTCTTTCGCGGGATCATGGGCTACGGCGCAACCGCGGGGATTCACACCGAGAAAGTGCTCAGGCTCTCGACCGACCTGCCGCTCGTAGTGGAGACGGTCGAGAGTGAGGAGAAGATCCAGTCGATCCTTCCGGAGCTCGACGAGATGATCGGCGGCGGGCTCATCACGCTCGAGCGCGCCAACGTGGTGATCTACCGGAGCGAGGACCGTTCCCACCCGTGACCCAACCCATCGAAGCCCTGGGCCGCGTCGTCAACGTCTGCCTCCTCACGCCCACGGTCGTCGGAGGGGGGCAGCCCTCCGCCGCCGACGTGGCGGCGCTGGGGGCGGCCGGCGGCGGCATCGTCCTCGACATCCGCGACCCAATGGAGCCGAGGCCGTTCGACGAGCCCGCGGCCGTTCGGGCCGCAGGCCTCGAATACGTCAACATCCCCGTCACCGGCTCCGCTCACGACGACGCAACGATCGAGCGCATCCTCGAGGTTCTCCGCGGCGCCGGCGAGCGGACCGTCTTCGTCCACTGCGCCAGCGGCAATCGTGTCGGCGGCGCGCTCATTCCCTATCTCATCCTCGACCATGGCTTCGACGAGGAAGACGCGGTGAGTCAGGCGATGCGTGTCGGCCTCCGTGGTGCCGACCTTCTCGACTGGGGGCTCGACTATGCCCGCCGACACCATTCGCCGGCCTGAGGGATAGAAAAAGAATCCCCCGGGAGAAGCACCCGGGGGATTCTTTTTCTCGTCTACCGCCTGCGACCACCACCGCCGCTCGGAGCCTGACCACCTCCGCCACTACCGCCGCCACCTCCGCCACTTCCACCCCATGAGCGTGTCGTGGGTGTGTCGGAGCGACCGCCGCCGCCGCTTCGGTCGCCGCCGCGATCACCACCACCGGACCGCGTGCTGCTTGGCGGCGGAGCGGAGCGTGACGGCTCCTGGCGGGGTGCGGGTCGAGCTTCGGGCTCGGGATTGCGCGATGGGGCAACCGGCGCACGCTCGATCTGCGGCCGGTCTACCTCGGCGCGGCGAGGAGTCACCTCGCGGGGAGTAGCGTCATTCCTCGGAGTGATCTCACGGCGTGGGCTCACGTCCTGCGGCATGGTTTCCTGCCGGGAACGCCGCGCTTCGGCATTGCCCGACTGAGGCTGGCGGCGCCCTCCAACCGGAGTGGTGACCTGACGATCGCGCTCCGCCGGCCTGCTTTCTGCCGCCCTGCCATCACGACGCGCGGCAGGAGTTCCCCCCGGCTGGGCGACGTCACGAGGATCGGCCAACCGGCGCGCCGGGCTCGATACGCCGGGTTGGATCACACGACTTCTCGGCGGCATGTATACGGTGTTGATCGCGCGGACCCCGCTGAATCCCCGGCCGCGATAGCCCGTCAGCACCGCGTCGTTGCCGCGGAAGCGATAGGGCGTATACGGGGAGGAGTACCTGGTCCCGGGTGTGTTGTAGTACCCGTAGTAGTGCGGGTAGGGGAAATAGTACCCCGGGTTATACGCGCGGGGCGGGTAGAACGGCCGGTAGAACGCCGGGTAGTAGTACGGATCGTAGAAGAATGGATCGTAGAACGGATCGTACGCCGGGAAGAAAGGACTGTAGTATGAGCGGCGATACGGCCGGCCGAAAATCAGGCTGACCGAGAAGCCGGACCGATAGGGGCTGTAGTAGCCGCAGCTGAAGCACGAGCCGTAGTAGTCCGGCGCGTAGTATGGGGTCGAGTAGTCGGCGTAGTCCGCCCGGTCGACCACATCATAGGTCAGGAGGTCGTAATCGAAGTCGTCCTGGGACATGTGGCGGACGAGGTCGTTCAGCTCGGCCTCGGGATCGCTCGCTAGCCGGTTGGGTGCGAGCGCTCTGTAGTCCCAGTGGTCGCCAAGAACGTAGCCGTCGAACTTGTACGGATCGGAGGAGACCGCCGCGTAGATGGTGCCCCGGTCGGTGCGTGAGTCGGCAGTGAACGATTCGCGTCCCCCACGCCCGCGGATCTCGTACTTCCGGCCTCCGCGCACGAAGTCGTCATCCTTGGGATCGAGGGGGAACAGCACTCGGAGGTGGCCCTCGGTGTCCACATGGAGGACGAGCAGATAGCCATCTTCCCGGGTCCGCACCTGTACCTTCGCGGGGTCGCCCGGGAGCAGACGGCTGTCATTGATCCAGAGTTGAATCGGGGGGTCTTCGGTCGCAATCGTGGCAGCGGAGCCCGAATCGGCCCGCGCCCCGGCGAGGGCGAAAGAAAGAAGGAAAGCGGAGATCATGGCGCCTCCCAGCGACGACGGTTACGGCCTGGAACCTTTGACGGGGCACGGAGTTGCGGCCGACAACAAGCAATTACCCTTCGACAGCGAACAATGTGCCACTTGCTACGTGTATACTGTACAACGACTTACTACTTTTGTTGTCGGCGGAAGCGTCCTGTTTTCGCCACGGCGACAACGGCCGCTGCCCTCTCTCAGGGCTTGCTCGTCTCGACGCCTCCATTCCACCGGTGCCAGTACAATCGCATCTCGGTGATGAGATTGCCCCCGGTCTCACAGAAGATCGCGCCGCGGGCGTCCACCCAGTCTCCGGTTCGCCGCCGCCGGAACACGCACTTGAACTCGGTTGAGAACCAGGGCCCGGCGGCGTAAATCTCACCGGAGCTGAAGGAGATTTCCGACTGGCTGTAGGGTACATCCAGCCAGTATCGACGGATCGCCTCAGTCCCGCGCTGCGCCTCGGAGAACGGTGTTTCCACGAGCACCGCTTCAGGAGCGTAAACCGACATGAGCAGGTCGACGTCGAGCCTGGCCCACCCCTTCCCGAAGGTGTCGATGAGCCCACGCCCCAGGGCGCGAGTGTCTTCGCCGACTGACATATATCCCAACATACATCCAACCGGGAAGTTCCGCGTTGGCGCGGCTCGCTGTTGCACAGTGCTACTTCTCTGCTGCCTCGCCGCACCGCTCGCCGCCCAGCAGGGCATACCCGGCCAGGCGACAGCCCTCGCACGGGCAGGCAACCTCGACTCCGCCCTGGTTCTTCTCAGCCAAGCCCGCTCGACTGACCCGAACGATCCCGACCTCCAGCTCGCCCACGCCAAGGTGCTCGGTTGGGCCGGCCAGAAGCGCGACGCCGTCGCGTTGTACGACACCATGCTCACACGAAATCCGGGAAATGCCGACGCGAGGGTGGGACTGGGCTACGTCTACCACTGGCAGGGACGGGAGAGGGCGGCGAGTGGCCAAGCGGACTCCGCGCTGGCGCTCGACTCGACAAATGCCGATGCGCTGGCGCTTCGGCGCGCAATTCGGGCGGCAACACGCGGAACGATGGAGTCGTCGGCCAACTGGAGCAACGACTCCGACCACAACACGAATTTCTGGCAGACCCATTCCGTCTCGATCGGGCTCTCGGATGGGCTGCGGCTTCTCGGCTCGGTTGCGGTTCTGGAGGCGTCCGACCCGGTGCGCGATGCCTGGCGCTACGGCGGCGAGGCCGGGCTTCGACTGGCCATCGGGGCACTGCAGGCGAGCGCGCTCGCGGGCGCGCGGAGGCTCGAGCCCGACCAGCTCGGTGGCCGGACCGCGGCCACCTACCGTGGGAGCTTGCGCTGGCATCCCGATTCCCGGCTCGGCCTGGGGGCCGGCTACGCGCGCTACCCCTTCGACGACACCGCGCTGCTCATCGGCCTCGATCTCGACGTCGAATCGCTCGAGGGCGGATTCGACGCACATCCGGCAAGCGGCCTGGTGCTCACCGGCGGTGGCGGGGCATTGTGGATCAGCGACGGCAATCGCCGGACGGAAGCGCAGGCAGCCATCACACAGGACTTGAGTCGCCGCTTCACGGTGGGCGTGAGCGGCCGGGCCCTCGGCTATCGCACCGCCGGCTTCGGATATTTCTCACCCGATCGCTTTCACCTTCTCGAGGGAACAGTCGCCGTGAAAGTCGGGAACGCCAGGTGGGACGGGCAGCTGGACGGGGGGCTCGGCGCACAGCAGATCGGCCGCAACGGAGACACCCAGTCCGAATGGCGGATCGAGGCGCGGGTCGGGAAGAATTGGGGAAACGGGAACCGGGCAGAAGGGTTCGGCAAGGTGACGAACAGCGCGGTGAGCTCGACAACGGGCGCCTTTCGCTACCGCACCGCGGGTGTGGTCCTCAGGCTGGGACTCTGACTACCGCCTGACGTAGGTCTCGAAGAACCCCGTCCCGCTGTCGGCCAGAGTCACCCCACCTACCCTACCCTGCAACCGGAAGCTGCCCCGCATCTGAAGGAAGGCCCGGCGCATGCCGCCCACTCCCATACCTGACGCGAGCACGTCGGTGATGCTCACCTCGAGGCGCACGCTGTCGGCCATGCGGCTCGCGACCAGCGAGAAGCGCCGCGGCGCCGAGACATCCGGGACTCCAGCCGCGGGTTGCGCACCCTGGTAGTCGATCCGATCGAAGCGGAGAATCTGGCGAACGCCGAGCGAGTCGACGAGCGAGAGGAAGAAGGGAGAGCCCGAATCCTCGCCCGAGTAGACGCCACCGTAGAGCAGGTTGAGCCCGCTTCCGCGCGCGGCACCCCATTCCCAGGTCACGTCGCGCCACACGCCCCAGTTGTGGTCATGGTACGCTGGAGCGTCGGTGAGTGATCGGCAACGCGCGGCCACGCAGATAGTACCGCTGGCCGACGCGGCAAGCGCGGGCACGACGTATCCCGACAGGAGGGCCTGCTCCCGCAGCTCGACCGCCGGGAAATAGCGGTCGGGAACGGGCCGAAGCGTCAGGTCGATCGTCGCGGTGCCCGCGCTGCCGCCTGCTCGGGCGTGCAGTGCGTAGACGCCGTCCTGCTGGCGCACCCGGCTCTCGCCGATGTCGAGGTCGGCGCGCGCGGTGTCGAGCATCCCTGGAGCGCCTGGCACGTCGGTGCTGAAGCGGTCGTAGCCGCCGTCGGGGCGGCGGTGAGTGACGAGTACCCGTCCACCCCAGCGGCCATCGGGCACCTCGCCGCCGATGAGATAGGTGATGTACCACCACTCGCCCGGCGCCGTGACGACGTTGTAATACTGCCACTCGGCCCATGTCGAGTCGGGCTTCGGCGGCAGGTGAAAGCGATCGAGCTCGTCGTAGAGCTGCTGCCGCGACGGCGCTACGTACGCCGAGTCGGCACGCGAGTCGGCCCAATCCCCCTTGAGAATGTCGAGCCCGGCGCCCACTGCAGCCGCGCGGCTGGGAATTTCTCCGCCGGCACGAGCCGCCGTGGGGCGGCACTCCGGTCCGGCCTTGCAGAGGTAGACAAGCTTGTTCTCGATGGCGGGTGACACGGCGCGCACGAAACCGGCGTGGCGCGCCCCACCAAAGGTCTGCCGGGTAAGGAACCTGGCGCGGTCGATCGCGAAGAACATCCCCCCGGTGCCGCCGGTGCGCATCGCCTCGATGTCGATGCCCTGCGGCAGGATGGTCACCTCTCCCCCGCCCACGAGCGATACGTCGCGCGACTGATCGAGCATTGCCTCGCCGACCGAGAGCAGCACGACCATTACCCCGACGCCGAGCGAGAAGCCGAAGAGGAGGAAGAGGGAGCGAGCCTTCCGAACCCAGAGATGGCGGAAAGCGAGCGTGAAGAGCATCAGTCGCAGATCATCCCGTCGAGCATGTGAATGACTCTCCCCGCCTGCGCCGCCAGCCTGTCATCGTGGGTGACGACGACGAGAGTGCCTCCGTCGTCGTTGAGCCGGCGGAACAGATCGAGAATTTCCCGGCCGGTGGAGGCATCGAGCTCGCCGGTCGGCTCGTCGGCGAGGAGCAGCGCCGGACGGTTCGCGAGCGCCCGGGCGATGGCGACGCGCTGC
>JBOHSC010000421.1:0-2214 GCA_050733115.1 Gemmatimonadales bacterium | reverse complement strand
CGACCAGGAAGAGGCCCTCACCATGAGCGACCGGATCGTGCTCATGCGGCAGGGGCGGATCGAGCAGATCGGCTCCCCCCGCGATCTCTACGACCGCCCCGCCTCACGCTACGTCGCCGACTTCATCGGAGAGACCAACCTGCTCACCGGCATGGTGGTGGAGAGCGGGAGCGGCGAGCCGGCGCTGCGAGTGGGCGACGTCGTTCTCCACGGCAGGAGCGAGACGCCTCTGGCGGTGGGGAGCGACGCGTGGCTGGCCGTGAGACCCGAGGCGATCGAGGTCGCGGCGGAGGGCGCGACTCCCGGCCCCGGCAACCGGGTGACCGCGACGGTCAACGAAGCGGTGTACGCCGGCTCGGCGGTCAGGCTGCACGCCACGCTCGCGCGCGGGCAGCGCATCGTGGCCCACCTTCCGGCAGGTACCAGCATCCCCGTCGGGGCGACGGTGACCATGACGTGGGCGGTGGATCGGGGGCGTTTTGTTCCAGAGTAGGCTCCGCGCCTATCTCGCCGCGGCGCTGCCGGTCGGGTTCGTTACCGCGCTGCTCTTCATCCCCTACGTGATGCTGCTCGTGCACTCCTTCTGGCGCCTCCGGGGCGGCACGATCACGCACGAGCTCACCCTGGAGAACTACCACCGGCTCTTCGGCACCGCGCTCTATCCCGACACCATTCTCTTTTCCGCCGGCATTGCGGCACGGGTGACGCTCTTCTCCCTCCTCCTCGCGTACCCGCTGGCCTATCTCCTCGCGTTCAAGGTGAAGCGGCATAAGCAGCTCATGTACATGGCGGTGATCATCCCGCTCTGGGTGAGCTACCTCGTGCGGGCCTACGCCTGGAAGATCATCCTCGGACAGGAGGGGATCCTGAACGGCCTGCTGCACTCGGCGGGTGTGATCGATCACCCGCTCACCTTCCTGCTCTACAGCCGGTGGGCGGTGATCCTGGCGCTCACCCACATTTACACGCCGTTTACGCTCATGCCGATCTTCGCCGTGCTCGAGTCGATTCCGCCTGCGCTCAAGGAAGCCAGCCAGGATCTCTACGCGAGCCGGTGGCAGACCTTTCTGAGGGTGATCCTTCCGCTCTCGCTGCCGGGCGTGCTGGCAGGCTCGACCTTCGCCTTCGTGCTCAGCATGGGCGACTTCCTCGCTCCCCAGCTCCTTGGCGGCAACGACAGCGCGCTCATGGTGTCGAACCTGGTCTGGAGCCTCTTCGGAGTGGCGTACAACTGGCCGCTCGGCGCGGCGGTTTCGGTAGTGGTGCTCTTGCTCACCCTGTTCCTGCTCTGGCTCGCCAGCCGGGTGGAGACGGCCATGAACTACAGCGGCCAGGGTGAGTCGATGATCGGCTCGGTACGCGGAGGCGGGCGGGTATGAATCGGTCGGCAGGACCGCCCGACCGGCTCACTCCGCTGCTCTGGGCGGCGGGGATGGGAGTGTTCGCGTTCATCTATCTGCCGCTCGTCGTGGTCATCGTCTACTCGTTCCACGATTCGCCGATCATCGCCTGGCCGCTCGAGCTCGGCACCCTCAAGTGGTACAGTGCGCTGGCGCACGACCGCGCCATGCTCGAGGCCGCTCTGGCGAGCGTGAAGCTCGCCCTTCTCGCCGTCGCCATCGCGCTCCTGGTGGGAGTCCCTGGGGCGTTCGTCCTCGACCGCCTCGACTTTCCCGGGAAGACGGCGTTTCGCCGATTGGTGCTGCTCCCGCTCATTCTCCCGGGCATCATCACCGGCGTCGCTCTGCTTACCTTCTTCAGCTTCGTGGGGCTACGGCTCTCGAGCGGGTTTCCGCTGGTCCCCGGGTGGCCGGTGGTGCTCGGCCACGCCGCCGCGCTCACCTCGGTGGTGATCACTCAGGTCTACGCGCGGCTCCAGCGACTCGACCGCGCCCAGGAAGAGGCGAGCCAGGATCTGTACGCAACCGAGTGGCAGACGTTCCGGTACGTCACCTTTCCGAACATCCGCACCGCGGTGCTCGGCGCGGGGCTGCTCGTCTTCACACTGAGCCTCGACGAGATCGCCGTCACCTTCTTCCTGATCGGCCGACAGAACACCCTCCCGCTCTACATCTGGGGACTGCTTCGCCGCGGCATCACACCCGAGGTGAACGCCGCCTCGACAATCATTTTCGCTGTGTCCGTGGCAGTGATCGTGGTGTGGGCGCGGTTGCTGCGCGACGACCAGCGCGCCTGACACCCCCACGGCAGCCG
>JBOHSC010000420.1:0-5891 GCA_050733115.1 Gemmatimonadales bacterium | reverse complement strand
GTCGTGGACGACCTGCGACCTTCGACCTTCGGCTTTTCGACCCCTCGACATTCTCGAAAGGACTCCTCTCCTGGACATCCTCCTCATGGGCCCGCCGGGCGCCGGCAAGGGAACCCAGGGCGCCCTGCTGGCCGAATCGCTCGGTCTCCCCAAGTTCGCCACTGGTGACCTCCTCCGCGATGCCGTGAAGCGCGGTACTCCCCTCGGCCTCCAGGCCAGGGCGGTAATGGAGGCGGGTCACCTCGTCAGCGACGACATCATTCTCGGAGTGGTGCGGGAGGAGCTGGGCAAGCCCGAGGCCGCCAAGGGCGTGATTTTCGATGGAGTGGTCCGGACCATTCCGCAGGCGGAGGGTATGCAGCGGATCCTGTCGGAGAAGGGGCGCAAGATTGACGCCGTGCTCTTCTTCGACGTCCCTGACGATGAGATCCTTTCGCGGCTGGCCCGGCGCCTGGAGCTGGAGCATCGCCCCGATGACGACCCCGACGCGCTCGCCACCCGCCTCAAGGCGTACCGCGAGCAGACCGCGCCCGTCCTCTCCTGGTACGAGGCCCGCAACGGGGTACGCCGTGTTCCCTCCACCGGCACCATCCAGGAGATCGCCGACCGCGTCCAGCGGTCGCTTGGGCGGTAGAATGATCACGCTGAAGTCTCCCCGGGAGATCGAGGTCATGGCCCGGGCGGGACGCATCGTTGCGGCGACCCTGGCGCTCATGCGTGAGACGGTGCGGGCCGGACTCACGACCGAAGACCTCGACGCCGCCGCGGAAAAGTTCATCCGCAGTCACGATGGGGCGACTCCTTCGTTCAAGGGTCTCTACGGCTTTCCCAAGACCCTCTGCACCTCTATCGATCTCGAGATCGTCCACGGAATTCCTTCGCACCGGCGGGTGCTGGCCGAGGGAAGCATCGTGAGCGTGGATGTGGGGGTTCAGCTCGAAGGACTCCATGCCGACTCCGCGACGACGATCGCCGTCGGAGAGATCGGGCCGGAAACACAGCGGCTGCTGAAGGTGACGCAGGAGTCGCTGGCGGCCGGAATCGCCCAGGCACGCGTGGGGAATCACGTGGGAGACATCGGGCATGCGGTGCAGGCGGTCGCCGAGGGCGCGGGGTTCGGGGTGGTGCGAGAGCTGGTGGGGCACGGGATCGGCACCCGGTTCCACGAGGAGCCCCAGGTGCCGAATTACGGAACCCCGCGCCGGGGTCCGCGATTGCTGGAAGGGATGACGCTGGCCATCGAGCCGATGATCACGATCGGGAGCCCCGTCACCCGGACGCTCTCCGACAAGTGGACGGTGGTGACCGCCGACGGGAGCCTCGCCGCGCACTTCGAGCACACCGTGGCCATCACCGCCGCCGGGCCCAGGATACTCACGACCCTCTGACGGTCAGCGAATCCGTTCGGTGGCGATCTGCCGCACCCGCCACTCCGCAGCTTCCGCTTTTTCCACCAGCTCCAAGCCCCTCGACGCGATTGCCGCCGACTCCGGAGTCGAAACATCGAGATCGGCACGCATGGCCCAGTAGGCGCTTCGCGCGGCTGCTGCGGCGAGAAAGGTGCCGGTAGCGGCGTCGCCCAGGGCGCCGACGGCCCCGACATCGGCCATCGTGGCGGCGAGATCGGCCACGGCTGAGGCCCGCCGGAGGACCTCGAGCTGAACCTCTGCTGCCTCGCGAAGAGCCCGCTCCTTCGCTTCGCCGCGCGCACCGGTGAACAGGGCGAAGACCTCGGCGTCCTGCACTGCGAGCGTCAGAAGCTCCGCGCGCATCGCACCGGCCCGCTCGAGCACCACCGCCGCGCGATCGTGTGAGGCGGCGTACCGCTCCCTGCTCCGGGTGATGCCGGCGACCATCTCGGCCAGGGAAGCCGCCAGGGCGGCCGCTATCGCCGCGGCGGAGCCGCCGGCGGGGGTGGGCCTCGGCGCGGCCACGGCGTCGAGCCATTCGGTCAACGGCGTCACTGGCGTCAGGGGGGCATCATCCGGCATTCGGACTCCTCGTGGTGCGCGGCGAGGGGCTAGGTGGTCTACGGCTCCTGAATGACTCGCAGGAGCCAGGTGTGTATGACCGGATTGCCCGCGACGAGAGGCGTATGCTCGACACCGACATGCCGGCCGGCAAAATCGGTCGCCACGCCGCCCGCCTCGCGGATCAACAGTACTCCGGCAGCGATATCCCATGCCGACAGCCGCTGCTCCCAGAACCCCTCGAAACGACCCGCCGCAACGTGGGCCAGATCGAGGGCGGCAGCACCGGGACGGCGGATCCCGCTAGTGGCCTCGGAGACGCGGGTGAACTGTCGCAGGTACTCGTCGATTCTCGAGTTGTCCCTGAAGGGAAAGCCCGTTCCGATCAGCGCGTACTGCGGGTCGTCGATCGTCGAGACCGAAAGACGCTTGTCCCCCTGCCAGGCGCCCCCGCCGCGAACCGCACTGTACGTCTCGTTGCGCGGCACATCCACCACCACCCCAGCCTCGAGCAGGCCGTCGACCGCGGCGGCTATCGAGACGGCAAAACCGGGGAACTCGTGGAGGAAGTTGGTCGTCCCATCGAGCGGATCGACCACCCACACCAGTCCCCCCGTGATCAGCTCAGGGCTCAACTCCTCACCGACGACCCGGCTTCCCGGCTCCGCGGCGAGCAGCACGTCCGCGATCATCCGCTCCGCGGTGCGATCGACCTCGGTGACGAAGTCACGCCGCCCCTTGGCGGTCCAGCCCGCCGGACCGGCGGGACGCTCGACCGCCCGCAGGTACCCCGCCGCGCGGGCCGCCGCGCTCCTGGCCAGATGAAGTAAGTCCAAGGAAGACACGGTCTTGCTGGCTCCGACGGAACCGGGTAAGTTGTCCGCCATGCCACGAATATTCTCCGGGATTCAGCCGTCCGGCGAGCTTCACATCGGCAACTGGCTCGGCGCCGTGCAGAACTGGGTCAATCTCCAGCGTATCTACGACTGCATCTACTGCGTCGTCGATCTGCACGCGGTCACCGGCAAATACGATCGGGCCACCCTGGCGCAGCGCACCATCGAGATGGCCATCGGCCTGCTGGCCTCAGGAATCGACCCCGCTCGCGTGGTACTCTTCGTGCAGTCCCACGTTCCTCAGCACTCCGAGCTCCAGTGGCTGCTCACGACGCTGACGCCGATCGGTGAGCTCGAGCGGATGACCCAGTTCAAAGATAAGGCGCAGCGTTTTGAAAGTGTGCCGGCCGGCTTGCTCTGCTATCCGATTCTCATGGCCGCCGACATTCTCCTGTACCGAGCCGATCTCGTGCCGGTGGGCGAGGACCAGACTCAGCATCTCGAGCTGACCCGCGAGGTCGCTCGCAAATGGAACGCCGAGTTCGCCCCGGGGGACGACTACTTTCCCGAGCCCAAGCCGCTGCTGACCGAGGCCAAGCGCATCATGGGCCTCGACGGCCAGGTCAAGATGTCGAAGAGTCTCGGGAACACCATCGGCATCATGGATAGTCCCGAGGAGATCTGGGCCAAGCTGCGACCGGCCAAGACCGATCCGGCGAGGGTGACCCGCAAGGATCCCGGCAACCCCGAGGTCTGCAACATCTTCAGTCTTCACAAGTATTTCTCGCCTCCGGAAACGGTGGCGGTCGTCGCGGAGAACTGCCGGGGGGCCAAGTGGGGTTGCCTCGACTGCAAGCGAGTGCTGGCCGACAACATGATTGCCGTGCTCACGCCGATTCGCGAGCGCGCCCGGGAGCTGCAGGCGCGTCCCGGCCAGGTCGAGGAGATCCTTGCCGACGGCGCGGCATCGGCTCGCCGGATCGCCGGTGAGACGCTGGGCGAGGTGAGGGACAGGATGGGGTTCTTGCCGGGATGACCGCTAGCCGATAGCCGAGGCCCAATGGAAAAGATCATCAAAGCCGCGGTCGAGCGTGGCGCGTCGGATCTCCACATCAAGGCCGGAGACGTTTTCCGCGCGCGCATCAACGGCAAGCTCGTCGCACTCACCAAGCAGCGCCTCACGCCCGACCAGACCCGGGCCATCGCTCTGAAGCTCATCAACAGCGAGGAAGACCGCACCCGTATCGACCGCCTGCGCGACTTCGATTGCAGCTGGGGAATGCCCGGCGTCGGCCGCTTCAGGGTGAACGTTCTCCGCCAGCGCTCCTCGTTCATGATCGTCATGCGGGTGATTCCCTTCGCGGTGCCGACCCTCGAGTCCCTCCGGCTCCCTGAGGCGCTCAAGCAGGTGGCCGAGTCCGACCGCGGGCTGGTGCTCGTCACCGGGGTGAGCGGGAGCGGCAAGAGCTCGACCGTCGCGGCAATGGTGCACCACATCAATCTCACCATGCACAAGCACATCGTCACCATCGAGAACCCGATCGAATTTCTGCATCGCGACGTGAACTGCTCGATCACCCAGCGGGAAGTGGGTGTGGACACCGACAGTCTGGCCGTGGGGCTTCGCGCCGCCCTCCGCCAGGACCCCGATGTCATCGTGCTCGGCGACATGGCCGATGCCGATACCATCGACACGGCCATCAAGGGCGCCGAGACGGGGCACCTCGTCATCGGATCGCTGCCGAGCCCGGATGCCGTCACCACCCTCGAGCGGGTGATCGCCACCATGCCCAAAGAGGAGCGCGAGATCGGCCGCATGCGCTTTTCCGAGGCGTTGCGCGCCATCGTCTCGCAGCAGCTCCTCCCGCAGAAAGGGGAGAAGGGGAGAGTCCCTGCTGTCGAGCTCATGCTCGCGACGCCCAATGTGCGTGAAATCCTCAAGAATCCGGCGCGCACTGCCGAGGTACGGCAGCTCATGGCCAACGGGAAGAAACAGCTCGGCACACAGACCTACGAACAGCATGTCGCCGAGCTGATCGAGGCGGGGCTGATCACCCAGGAGACGGCCAAGGCCGCCATCGCACTCGTTGGCACCACGCCGGTCTCGCCCGTCCCGAAGCGAGGCTCGAAGCAGGCTGCGTCCGCCTGAGCGGCCCACCGGTGCCGGCGCTCGACGACACCCTCATGCAACTCCTCGCGATGGCCCGCGAGGCAGGCACCCCCGCAGCCGCCAGGGCCCGGGAGCTCGTCACGGCCCATCTCCAGCGTCTCGGCTATACCGTCACCTCCCAGCGCTTCACCTTTCATCCATCGAGCCTCAACGGATTTCCCCTCCTCGGTGCCGGGCTCGGCGGCCTCTCCCTGATCCTGGTTCCGTTTCTCGTTCTCCCGTCGGTTCCGGCGTGGGGGGCGCTCGCGCTGTTCGCGGGAGGGCTGGCCGTGCTCGTGCTCCTCGCCTTCGGCGTCGGACTCGGCTGGATCCCGCTCGGCGGTGAGCCGCGCGAGGATGCGAACCTCATCGCCACCCGTGGCGGTGGGACGGTGAATCGGTGGATCGTCGCTCACCTCGACACCAAGGCCCAGGCACAATCGATGGCCGGCCGGCTCGTCACGGTCTGGGTAACAGGCCTGGCGCTGGCCACACAGTTGGCCCTCGCCGTGCTGCGCATTCGCGCTCCTCTCCCCATCGAGCTGGCCGCCACTGGCACGGTACTCACTCTCATCGCCGGGGCCCTGGCGGGCCGCGGCCGCCTGCGGGGAAGCTCGACCGGGGCCAGGGACAATGGAACCGGCGTCGCCGCTGCCCTTGCGGCTGCCGAGGCATCCAGGGATTCGGGAACGGGAATTCTCATTACCGGCGCGGAGGAATTCGGAATGGTCGGAGCGAGGGTCTTCGTCCGTCTGGAAGGCGCGCGACTGGAGTCGAGTGTCGCCGTGAATCTCGATACGATCGATGGCGAGGGCTCGCTCTATCTCGTCGCTCACGACCGCCGCGGCCTCCAGCTCGCCAACAGGGAGTCTGCCCGCCTCTCGGTGGCGGGTCTCTCTCCCCGGACTCGCCGCCTGCCGCTCGGCATCCTGGTGG
>JBOHSC010000419.1:0-3975 GCA_050733115.1 Gemmatimonadales bacterium | reverse complement strand
GCCCCGACGAGCTTGCCCACTACGCCCGGGCGGCGTTCGACATCCAGTACCAGTTTCCGTTCGGCTGGCAGGAAATCGAGGGGATCCACAACCGTGGCGACTTCGACCTCGGGCGGCACCAGGAGTTTTCAGGCAAGAAGCTCGAGTATTTCGATCAGGCAGGCAACGAGCGCTACCTCCCCTATATCGTGGAAACCTCCGCCGGCGCCGACCGTGTCACCCTCACGCTCCTCGTCGACGGGTACAGGGAGGAGGAAGTCGAAGGCGAGACCCGGGTCGTGCTCGGATTCCACCCAGCGGTTGCGCCGATCAAGGCCGGCATCTTCCCTCTGGTCAAGAAGGACGGAATGCCCGAACTGGCCACCGCGATGTATCACGATCTCAAGCGCCGATTCAACTCATTTTATGACGACAGCGGCGCCATCGGCCGGCGGTATCGCCGGATGGACGAGGCCGGCACTCCCTTCGGCATCACGGTGGACGGCGACACGGCCGCGGCGCGCACCGTGACGGTGCGTCATCGCGATTCGATGCAGCAGGAGCGTGTCGGGGTCGATCAGGTGGCGGCGTTCATCGAGGAGCGCCTCGGCCGGGGGTGACCATGCGTCTGGACGACTTTCGGGAGATGGTGCGACGGCTCTCCGAGGAGTTGCCAGCGCAGTTCCTCGACGGCATCGCCGAGGTCACCGTATCACCCCGTGCAGTCTCTCACCCCGACCGGGCGGGCGTCTACACGCTTGGCGAATGCATCCCGCTCCCGGCTGCGGAAGATGGCGGCGCCGATACCGTGGTGAGCAGGATCGTCCTCTACCACGGATCGTTCGCGGCTCTGGCTCATCTGACTCCCGGATTCGATTGGCGGGAGGAGGCGTGGGAGACGCTCACCCACGAGCTCCGGCACCATCTCGAGTGGCGTGCCCGCCGTCCCGACCTGGAAGATCTCGACTGGGCGGTGGAGCAGAATTTCGCCAGGCACGACGGCGACGATTTCGATCCCGGGTTCTTCCTCCAGGGCGAGATGGTGACTCAGGGAGCCTACCGTGTGGAGGACGACGTCTTCCTCGACCGGGTCGTGGGCGCGGCACCCAAGTCGGTTGTCTTTGCGTGGCGGGGCCGGGAGTATCGCGCCAGCGTGCCGCGTGGCGCTACGCTCCCCGCGTTCCTGACCGTGACGGGTGCTGCGGAGCCTCCGCCGGGCGACCTGGTCCTGGTGCTGCGCCGCAAACCCGGCTTCCTCACTTTGCTCCACCCCGGCAGGCTCTACCAGGCAGTGGTGCACGTGGGCGCCCACCGGGAGGCCCAATGACGCGCTCCCTCGTTCTGCTCTCTCTGCTTGCGGCACCTCTTGCCGCGCAGGCCCCGGCCGGCGACTACCGGGTGGGCGTGGTGAGCGAGTCGGCCGACATCGTCACCTGGCTCCGGCCGGTGGCGGGCGGGCTGGTGGTCGACCACGTCGTCCCCGTGGGTCTGATGCCCACCGATATCGACGGGCCCCACAACATCACCGTCTCCCGGGACGGTCGCAGCTATTACGTGACGGTGGCGCACGGCACACCCTATGGGTCTCTCTGGAAGCTCGCCACTGCCTCGGACAGCCTCGAAGGCCGGGCCCCGGTGGAGCTCTTCCCCACCACCATCGGTCTTACTCCCGACGGGCAGTACGCCTTCGTCGCCAACTCCGACTTCCACGGCGATCATCCGCGCACCAACGTCGTTTCCGTCATCCATACCCCGACGATGACCCGCATCACCGACATTCCGGCGTGCGACATGCCCCACGGCGTGAAGGTGAATCACGCCGGCACCCGGGTCTACGTCTCGTGCATGCACAGCGACGAGATCCTCGAGCTCGACGTCGGCACGCTCACGGTGGTGCGCCGTGCGCCCACCGGCGCCGGCCACTCGATGGCCACGATGACCACGGAAGGGTGTGCACCGACGTTCGTCTCCGTCTCGCCCGACGACCGCCGGCTCTATGTCGCGTGCAACACCGGCAACACCCTTCAGGTGTGGGACGCCGCCTCGTTCTCGAGGGTGGGCGAGGTCCCCGTCGGGCACGGTGCGTACAACGTCGAGCCTTCCGCGGACGGCAAGCTGGTAATCGTCACCAACAAGAAGGACCAGAGCGTGAGCCTGGTCGACGCGGTCTCGCTCCAGGAGCTAGCGCGGGTGCCGACCAGCAAGAAGGTGGTCCACGGCGTCGCCTATTCGCCGGACGGACGCGTCGCCTATATTTCGTGCGAATCGATCGGCACCGATCCGGGAGCGGTCGACGTCATCGACCTCGCCTCGCGCAAGCGGGTGGCGAGCGTACCGGTGCCCGGCCAGCCCACCGGAATCACCATCCGGATGATGCATCCCGACACTTCAACGAACTGAGCCCCTCATGGTGTACGACGTGGTCACCACGCTCGATGGCGCGGAAGTTCTGCGGCGTGCAAAGTCGTTCTTCGCCGAGCGGGTGCCGATGCAGGCGGCCTTTCCCGAGAAGGAGGGCCCGGCATTTCTCACCCTTCGCGGCCAGGGAGGCGAGGAGGTTGCCATCGCGGTGATGAGCGCATCCAACGGCACGCGGGTGCGAGCTTCCACCCTTTTCTTCGACCAGCCACTCGACCGGTTTCTTTCGACGCTTCCGACGCCTTCGGCGAGCGCGGCGTGAGCGCCACGCTGCCGGTGCGCGTCATGGTGCAGGATGCGTGGGACGAGATCGCACTCGACCTCCCGGCCACCACTCCGCTCTCCGATCTCAAGGGGCGCGCGCTCGAGGCGGCGCAAGTTCGCGGTGATCCGGACGGCTACCTCCTCAAGTTCCGTGGGGCGGAGCTGCGGGATGAGTCACGTACGCTCGCGGAGGCGGGGCTGGTGCCCAACGGTGCGCTGATCGTGCTCCCTCGGCGGCGCCAGCCCGTCCGGTAGGGCGGCGAGGGTGTCGCCGCTCCTCTTTACCCACCCCGACTGTCTCCGGCACGATCCCGGTCCCGACCACCCGGAGACACCTGCGCGTCTGAGCGTCCTCCTCGATCGCGCCCGCACTCACGCCGGCGTCTCGATCAACGAAGCGCGGTCGGCCCAAATCGAAACTCTCCTCCTGGTCCATCCGCGCGGCTACCTCGAGAGTCTCGAGGCGATGAGCTCCCGGGGGGGTGGGGCGCTCTTCCTCGACACCATTCTCAACCGGGCGAGCTGGGCCGCGGTCCTCGGCGCCACCGGTGCGGTATGCTCGGCGATCGACGCGTCGCTGGAAGGGAGGGGGCACGCCTTTGCCGCGGTGAGGCCGCCGGGGCACCACGCGTTGCGGGCGAGAGGAATGGGCTTCTGTCTCGCCAATAACGTGGTGGTCGGGGCCCGGCACGCTCGGCAAGCGGGACGGGAGCGAGTACTGATCATCGACTGGGACGTGCACCACGGTAACGGAACTCAGGCGCTCGTCGAAACCGATCCGACGGTGCGGTACGTCTCGATACACCAGCATCCCTGGTATCCGGGCACCGGAATGGCCGATGAGCGGGGCGTGGGCAACCTCTTCAACGTCCCTCGCGGCCCTGGAAAGCCTCCCGAGCTCTACGTCGCCGATCTCTGGGCTGCGATCGTCGCCGCCACCGACGACTGGATTCCCGACATCCTCCTGATCTCGGCCGGTTTCGACGCCATGCTCGGTGATCCCCTTGGCGGATTCACCCTCGAGCCGGAGCACTACGCCGAGGTCACAAGACGCCTCCGCGAGCGCCTGCCACGGGTTCCGATCGTCGGGCTGCTCGAGGGCGGCTACGTGCCCGAGCGGGTGGCCGCCGGGGTGCTGGCGCACCTCGGCGCTCTCGCCTAGTCTACAGGCCTCACGCAACCCTCCACATCGCCGCCCAAGAGGAATCCGTGGCCGAGCGCCTTCAGATGGATGCCGAATATCTGGAGCTTCGCACCAAGCACCCGTTCATCATTGCGCGCGGAGGCAGGAGCGACTACCGCACGGTGTGGGTG
>JBOHSC010000418.1:0-1713 GCA_050733115.1 Gemmatimonadales bacterium | reverse complement strand
GGGCCTCGAGCGCGCGCTCCAGCTGATAGGCGAGCCGCAGCCCCACGCTGCTGGCCGATTCGGGAGACGCCTCGTCGGCCTGCGCCTGCGCCAGCTCGACGATGTGAGGGCGGCGGTGCACGCCGTCGAGGAGCCGCTTGAGATCGTCTTCTGCCAGGGCGAGACGCACCCCATCGGCCGCGATCGGCAGCAGCAGCCCCACCGCCGCCCCCGCCGCGGCGTGGAAGACGAGGATGCCGCTCTCCATCCGCTCCACCCCGCTCTGCTCCTGGTCGCGCGCGCGCTCCAGCCGCCGGTCGACAGCCACGATCTGTGTGACCTCCAGCCGCTCGGCATCCACGATGCGCTCGGCGCGCGGGCCTTCCTCGCTCGGGTCGAGCTCGGCCACCCAGATACCGAGTGCCTCGTGCGAGCGCCGGAGCCATTCGAGGGCGGGATCGGGCAGAAAATGCGGGCCGACCCCCGTCGCCAGGGGCACCGCTCCTCCCCGGCGGGCCAGCCACCATCCGGCCACCACGCCGACGGCCAGCGAGAGGAGCACGGCCAGCCCGGTCACCCCCGCATCCATCCTCTCCGGCGGAACCAGGCGTAGATCGCGAAGGTGACGACGCCCATTGCCGCCAGGACGGTGGGATAGCCCCACCTTTCCCGGAGCTCGGGCATGAACTGGAAATTCATCCCGTAGACTCCGACGATGAACGTGAGGGGGAGAAAGAAGACGCTGAACACCGTTAGCACGCGCATCACCTCGTTGGTGCGGTGGGTCGCGAGAGAGAGCTGAATGCTGAGCAGGGTGTTGGCGTCGTCGAGCAGCTCGTCGGCATAGAAATGATAGCTCTCCACGTTCTCCTGGACGTCCCGGAAAAGCGAAGCCACACGGGTACCCTGCGGCATCATGCGCTGGACGACATCGAGAAATCGCCAGAGCAGCCGCTTCACGAGCGTCACCTGGCGCTTGATAAGATGAATCTCGCGCAGCGCCGCCGCGAGGGCCTTCCCCGCCGCATCGGGGCGGTCGAAGACCGCAGCCTCGAACCTGTCGATCTGCGCTTCGAGCGCCTCGAGGGGCGACGAGTAGGTGTCGGCGGCGGCGTTAAGCATCCTGGTGATCATTCGCGCCTGTAGAGTCTCCTTCTCCTGCCCCCCCGACCGCGGCGCTTCCGCCGTCATCCGCTCCTCGATCCGGCTGAGCCACGGCTGGTCCTTGCGGTGAATCGTGATCAGGAAGGTTGGAGCGTAGAAAATGGCGATCTTCCGGGTGAGCTCCTGCACCGAGGAGCAGGAGTGGCCGGCATGCTCGTCGTAGACGCGGATGATGACGAACGCGTAGTTGTCGAACTGCTCGAACTTGGGCAGGTGTTCCGGGTCGAGGCAGTCGAGCACCGAGACTTGCTGCAGTCCGTACGCGGCCGCGATCTCGGACAGCTCCTCGGGCGTGGGGCCCACCACGTCGAGCCAGTTGAAGCCCGCCCTGCTCTCCTCGATTACGGTGCGAACCGTCACGAGCGGCAGATCCGGCTCGCGGCCGCCGCGGCGCCGAAGCCGTTGTCGATGTTCACCACGGTAACCCCTGCTGCACAGGAGTTGAGCATGCCGAGCAGGGCGGCCAGCCCTCCGAAGGCGGCGCCGTAGCCGACGCTCGTGGGGACGGCGATGACAGGGACAGCCACGAGTCCACCGACCACACTGGGCAGCGCGCCCTCCATGCCGGCC
>JBOHSC010000417.1:0-5563 GCA_050733115.1 Gemmatimonadales bacterium | reverse complement strand
CCGGCGTACCAGTTGAGCGAGTCGAGCAATGCCGGAAACTCCTTTGCCGTCCGGCTGCCGTAGACTATCAATTTTCCCTGCCGGAGCCGCCCCACCATGTCGAGGTTGATCATCGCCTCGGTAGTGGAGAGCGGATAGATCGGCTCCTGCACATAGTACGAGGAGCCGAGGAGACCGAGCTCCTCCCCGCTGAACGCGATGAAGATGACGGTGCGCGCCGGTGGCGCGACGGCCAGCCGCGCGGCAATCTGGATCAGCATCGCCGAGCCGGAGGCATTGTCGTCGGCGCCGTTGTGGACCTTGCCGGTACTGTCCGGATCGAGGCTCCCGAATCCACCGAGTCCCAGGTGGTCGTAGTGCGCGCCGACGATCACCGCCTCGTTGCGCAGCACCGGATCGCGGCCGGGAAGGATGCCGATCACGTTGTTGCCGCGAGCGCCTGCTACATGTGCCCGCTGCGCGGCGGGCGCGTTCTTGGCGATGTTGAACGACTGAAACCATCCACCGGCCGCGGGCTGCAGCCCCACCTGCCTGAAGCGCCGCGCCAGATAGGCGGCCGCGGTATCTGCTCCAGGTGCACCGGTCATGCGTCCGGCCAGCCGGTCGTCGCTCAGGAACTTGATGTCGTCGATGGCCATCAACTGCGGGGGGGCAGGCCGGTCTACCGTCGGCTGTGCGGTGCCGAACTGCTGCGCGGGGAGCCCCGGAGCGGCGCCCAGCGCGATCGCCGCGGCAAACATGACGCTCCTGCCCGGCGCGAGCCGCGCGAAACGCACAGCGGTCATCGTGGTACGAAGTCGGTATCGGCGGAGAGACGGCCGGCGAATGCGGCGAGCAGGCGCGCGGTGCGGTCGAGATCTTCCAGCACGACCATTTCGTTCGGGCTGTGCATGTAGCGGGTGGGTACCGAGACCAGCGCCGTGGCAACGCCGCGGTGCACGTTGAAGATCGCCTCGGCGTCGGTGTGGGTATCTCGCGAGGCCGCTTCGATGGAGTAGGGAATTCCCTCCGCTTCCGCAGTTGCAGCGAGCAGCTCGAACACCACCTCGCTCACCGACGCGCCGCGAGAGATGACCGGCCCGCCGCCGAGCTTGTAGTCGCCGTGCTTCCGCTTGTCGATCCCCGGATAGTCGGTGGCGTGGGTCACGTCCACCACGATGGCCACGTCGGGCTCGAGCGTTGCCGCCGACGAGCGGGCGCCGCCGCCGGTGGACGCGATCTCTTCGCGCGTCGTCGCCACCGCGGTAACCGAGGCACTCCCGGCCTTCCCCTTCGCGTAGAGTCTTGCCGCCTCGAGCACGACGAAGGCGCCGATCCGGTTGTCGATGCTTCGGCTCACCAGCCGCCCGTTCGGAAACTCGAGCACCCCCGCGGCGAGCACCCCCGGGTCGCCGATCCGAAGGCGCTCCTGGGCCTCGGTCGGGCTCGCGGCGCCGATGTCGATCCAGAGGTCTTCGACCTTGGAGACTTTCTCACGGTCGTCCTTCTCCATCAGGTGGATCGCTTTCTTCCCCACGACGCCCACCACCGCCCCGTTGCGGCCGAGCAGCCTCACTCGCTGACCGACGAAGACCTGGTGATCCCAGCCGCCGATCGTGTCGAAGCTGATGAAGCCGTCATCGTCGATGTAGGTGACCATGACACCGATCTCGTCGATGTGTCCGGCCAGCATCACCCGGGGGCGTCCGGCGGGTCTGACCGTCGCGAGCGAGTTGCCGCCGACGTCGGCCACCACCTGGGCCGCAAAACGTTCCGCTTCGGTACGCCAGATCCGGGCGGGTGCGGCCTCGAAGGCGGAGGGGCCAGGGGTGTCGAGCAGGGTCTTGAGGAAGGTCAGGGATTCGGGAGTCATGGTCACGGTCGGAATGAGGAGGGCCAAAGGTCGCGGCGACGGACACCGATGTCTAGCCCCCGATCGGCGTCATGTCCATCGCTCGAGTCCGGGCATCTCCTTTCCCCGCATCGCCGACTGGAGCCGCTCCGCTCCGTCGACCACACGGGGGCCCGGGCGCGAGGTGTAGGCGTTGCCGTCGAGGATCCACAGCCGCGCGCTCGAGAAGAGCCGGCCGGCATCGCTGTTGTCGAGCCCTGCCAGCTCCTCCCGTGCCCGCCTGACGTCGAAGCCGCAGAGCGTGACTATGATCAGGTCGGCGCGGAGTTCCAGCACTTCGCTCCACCGCCGCACGGCCGAATGGTCGCCGGCGGAGGCGCCGACGTCCAATCCGCCTGCCGCGGCCACGAGCTCCGGCACCCAGTGCCCGGCGAGATATGGTGGATCGAGCCATTCGACGCACACCACGCGTGGGGCGGGCGAGGGAGTGTTCGTGCCGAGGCGCCGGAGCCGGGTCCGGAGCCCCGCCACCAGCTCGTCGGCGTCGTCGGCGAGATCGAGTGCGCGTCCGACGGAGCGGATGTCGTCCCAGATACCGGGGAGCGTTCGCGCCGAGAGCGAGAGCACCGCCGGGGCCGGGTGGAGGACGCTCGCGAGCCGGTGGATCTGTCCATCGACCACGGCGCAAACCTCGCAGAGCCCCTGCGTGATGAGCAGGTCCGGGGCGAGACGGGCGAGCGCCGCCGCGTCCACCGCGATGACCGGTAATCCCTCCGCCCTGAGGCGGCGGACTTCCGAGTCGATGGCCCCGCTCGATGCGGCGGGATCGATGGGACTCGCTGTAAGGCGCGGAAGCCGGGCTACCGCCGGCGGGAAATCACACTCATGCGAAACCCCGACGAGCGCGTCCGCTCCACCGAGAGCCATGACGATCTCGGTGGCGGCGGGGAGGAGGGTGACGACTCTCATGCGAGTGGCTCAGCTCCGGGCCACCCGATACAGGACCGCCGCCATCGCGCCGAACGCGATGAGCGCCGGCAGGTTGGCGTCGGCCAGCGGACCGAGGGTCCGCTGCAGTCCCACGATGTGCGAGAGATAGTCGGCGGCGGGCACCTGCGCGGCGTCGGCCTTTCCCACCAGCGCCGCCGCAATGCCGGCGATGGCCACTCCGGCCAGCGCGCCGCCGGCGATGAGCCCGCTCGAGAAGAGCACGCCTGGTCCCGACTCGACTTCGGCGATCGAGCGCTCGGTGCCGCGAGCACGCCGCTCCACCAGCCAGCGCACCACGCCCCCGGCGAACATCGCCGAAGAGGTCGAGATCGGCAGGTATACCCCGACCGCGATCGGGAGCGACTGCAATCCCATCAGCTCGATCGCGATCGTGAGGAAGACGCCGATCAGCACCAGCCCCCAGGGGAGTTTCTGGGTGAGGATGCCGTCGGTCACGAGCGCCATGATGGTGGCCTTCGGTGAGTCGAGCTTCGTGATCGGCCTCCCATCGATCTCGCGGATGCGGCCGCCGATGCCGGGATCGACGAGATAGGCGATCTCCCTGCTTTGCTGGTCCACCAGATACTTGCCGGGCAGGACGCCCTGTAGCGGCAGATTCACCCGGATGACATCCCATTCGCGCCCGTCGTGCTGCATCCGCTCGCCGAGCGACGTGATCGAGCGGTCGGCTCCGCCGGCCGCGGAGGCCTCGAGGGTGACGCCTGGATGTCGCTCGGGGACGATGTTCGTGTAGCTGTTGTTGAGCAGGGTGAGCGTCCAGCCGACCGCGAGCGCCGAAGTGACGGCGCCCACCACGATGGCGATCTGCTGTCGCCGCGGCGTCGCGCCGACCAGGAACCCGGTCTTGAGATCCTGGCTGGTGGCGCCGGCGTTGCTGGCCGCTACGGCGATCACGCCCGCGATCGAGATCGCGCCGACCCGGTGGTCGACCCCCGTCCAGCCGATCAGCAGGAAAATGGCGGTGGTGCCGATCAGGGCGGCGATGGTCATTCCCGACACCGGATTTGCGCTCACGCCGATCTCGCCGGTGATCCGGGAGGACACGACGACGAAGAAGAAGCCGAAGACCACGATGAGGAGTGCGCCAAGCAGGTTGACCGAGAGCTGGGGAAGTGCGGTGAGGAGGAGCGCGAGCGCCGCCGCGCCGGCGAGCGTTACCCAGATCGGGAGGTCCACGTCGGTGCGGAGCCGCGTCGCAGTGTCGCCGAGGCTGCCGCGCAGATCCTGGAAGCCGGATCGAAAAGCCGAGACGATTGTGGGCAGCGCGCGGATCAGGGCGATGATGCCCGCCGTGGCCACCGCGCCGGCTCCGATGTAGAAGACGAAATTGGCCCGCACTTCGCTGGGGCTCATGTCGGCAATGAGCTTGGTTTCGGCGAAGATCGGCTTGGTCAGACCGCTGCCGAAGAGCTTGATCGCGGGGATCAGAACGAGGTAGGCGATGCAGCCCCCCGAGAAGAGGTAACCCGCGATGCGCGGCCCGATGATGTATCCGACGCCGAGCAGCTCCGGGGACACCTCAGCGGAGATCGACGCCCCCCGGTAACCCTGCGACAACCACCCCGGATACTCCTTCCATGCCTTGAGGCCCGACATCAGGAACTTGTAGGCGAAGGCGAGCCCGAACGCCTGGAAGAGTCGCCTGGCCTGCAGCCCGCCCTTCTCGCCGGCCACGAGCACTTCGGCGCAGGCGGTTCCCTCGGGATAGGTGAGATGCCCATGCTCCTTCACGATCAGCGCGCGGCGGAGGGGGATCATCAGCAGAATGCCCATTACTCCGCCCACGACCGCGACGATCGCCACCTTGCTGACGCTGAGGTCGTACCCCATGAGGAGAATCGCCGGAAGGGTGAAGACGATTCCGGCGGCGATCGACTCACCGGCGGAGCCGGTGGTCTGCACGATGTTGTTCTCCAGGATTGTCGACCGCCCCAGCGTCCGGAAGAAGGCCACGGAGAGTACCGCGATCGGAATCGAGGCGGACACCGTGAGTCCGATCTTGAGCGCCAGATAGACGCTCGACGCCGCGAACACCAGTCCCAGCAGCGCTCCGAGGATCAGGGCGCGGACGGTAAGCTCGGCGGGGGACTGGTTGGGTGGGATGAAGGGCTGAAAAGGCGGCGCCCCGGTCTGAGACGGGGTCTGGGCACGCAGTGCCATGTCGATTCCGGAGATGAGGGGAAACCAGCCGAACCCGATGGAAGGTAAAGGTTTGGCGTTGGACCGTCCAGCGAAAGGGTGATAGGAGTCACCGCGCAGCGAGCAGTCGGACCCTATCATCGGCCATTCTCAAGCGCCTGGGAAACACTCATCCGAGGAGGCCGGTATGCTGTGGACGGTATTCGTCGTCCTGCTGGTGTTGTGGCTGCTGGGAGTGGTATCGTCATACACCCTTGGTGGGTTCATCCATATTCTGCTGGTAGTGGCGCTCGTCGTCTTGGTGATCAACCTCATCCAGGGACGCAGAGTCGTATGAGGCTCGGCACACTGGTCGGAATCATCCTGATCGTCCTTGGAGTCGTCGGCCTCGCCCTGGGCGGGTTCTCGTTCACTCACAAGGAGAAGGTGGTGGACCTCGGCCCCATCGAGGCGTCCGCCGACAAGAAGGAATCAGTGCCGATCCCGCCGGTTGTCAGTGTCGTGGCCGTCGTGGCCGGGGTGCTTCTCGTCGCCGCGACCCGCCGCCGCAACTAGCACCCTTCGTAGCAGACATCGGCGGGG
>JBOHSC010000416.1:0-3294 GCA_050733115.1 Gemmatimonadales bacterium | reverse complement strand
CATCGGATACGCTACGTTGATGCTGGTGGTGCTTCGCATTGCCTTCTGGGCGTTCAATCCCTCCCGGTGAGTTCTTCCTCCACCTGATTCGGTGAAACCACAGACTTTCCACCTCATAGCCCACACCCACTGGGACCGTGAGTGGTATCTGCCGCGCGCGGCCTTCGTGGCCCGACTGGTGCCCGCCGTGGACGACCTCATGGCCCGGCTCGAGGCGGAGCCGTGCCTCAGGAGCTTCCTCCTCGACGGACAGTCGGTGCTCATCGAAGATTATCTCCGGGTGCGCCCGGAGCGGGCCGATGCACTCCGCGCCCTCGTTGGGGAGCGAAGACTGCAAACGGGACCGTGGTACGTCCTCGCCGACGAGCTGGTGCCGTCGGGAGAATCGCTGGTGCGAAATCTCCTCGCGGGTGAGCGCGACACGGCCCGTCTGGGCTCCCGCTCGAACGTCCTCTACTCTCCCGATGCATTCGGTCACCCGGCGGCGTGGCCCACCCTGGCCCGGGAGTTCGGCATTCCGTGGGGCGTGCTCTGGCGTGGGCTCGGCGGTGAGCCGGGGCTCGACGGCGACTTCTTTCGCTGGTTCGGCCCCGACGGGCGTGCGGTGCTCCTGTACCATCTGCCGCCGCAGGGCTACGAGGTGGGGATCGATCTGCCGGCCGATGCGCGCAAGTTGCCGGCGGCCTGGGCTGCGCTCCGCGCGAAGCTTGTCGCGCGCGCGCGAACCTCGCAGATCGCCGTCTTCGTCGGCGCCGACCATCATGCCGTGCATCCCGGGATCTGCCGTCTCAGAGACCTGATTGCCGGCCTCGAGCCCGAGGCCACGGTCGCGATCTCCCGGCTGGAGGAGTTCTTCGAGGCCGCCGCGCCCGAGACGGTGATGGTGCCCGCTCTCCGCGGAGAGCTCCGCTGGTCGTACGGCTACACCTGGACGCTGCAGGGCGTTCACGGCACCCGCGCGGCGCTCAAGCGCCGCCACGCCGAGGCGGAGCTCTGGCTCGAGCGAGTCGCGGAGCCACTCGCGGCGCTGGCCGCCGGTCTCGGTCGCCCGCATCCGGGGAGCGTTCTCCGCGACGGCTGGCGAACGCTCCTGCGCTCCCAGTTTCACGACTCGATCGGCGGCTGCACCTCCGATGCCGTCGCGCGACGAGTGGCGGCGCGAGTCGACGATGCGGAGCTGATCGCGCGCGAGGTGGCGCGTCTCTCGCTCGACGCCCTCACGGCGAACGATCCCGACCGCACGCGGGAGGTGCCGCGTGAGAGCGCCCCGAGGCTGGTGCTCTGGAATCCGGTGCCGAGAGAGCGGGGCGGGGTGGTCGTCGCCGACCTCACTTCGTTTCTCGGCGAGGTGCTCGTCGGTCCGCCCGGCGATCGAGTTCCTCGCAAGGGCGACGGCCGTCGCCCCCTGGCGCTGCAGGGGCCCCAGGGGCCGATTGCGCTCCAGATACTCGGCCGCGGCAACGCGCACGAGCGCCTCGATTCCGCGCGTCACTACCCCGATCAGGATGAGGTCGAAATCGTGCGCGTGGCATTCCGTGCTCCACCTGTTGCGGGGTTCGCATTGGCCTCGCTGGCGCCACTGAGCGCGCGCGGCAGGCGCGCGAGGGGAGCGGTTCGGGCTCGGAGGGCCGCGCTGGCCAACGGCCTCGTCGAGGTGTCGGTGGGCCGCGACGGGTCGGTTCGTCTCACCGACAAACGGTCGGGGGAGCGCTACGACGGGCTGCTGGGCTTCGAGTCGGGTGGCGATGTGGGCGACACGTACACCTACGCCGCTCCCGCCGCCGACAGCGTTGTCGCGCTGGAAGGCCCGGCGGAAATTCGTGTGGTTGCCGAAGGACCACTGGTGGGCGCGCTCGAGGTGAGAGGCCGTGTCCGGTGCAGCAGAGGCGGGGTGGATGTGAGGACTGTGCTCACCCTGCACGAGGGCTCACCGTCACTCCGGATCACTGTGGATCTCGACAATCAGGCCACCGATCACCGGCTGCGGGTCCGCTTTCCGACGGGAATCACGGGTGGCGCGGCGGTGGCCGGCGCGGCTTTCGGCAGCGAGAGACGTGAGGCGGTGCAGGTGGATGCGGCGCGCTACCCGCGGGAGACGCCGGTTGCCACGGCACCGGCCCAACGATTCGTGGCCTGCGCGAGCGCCGGCCGGGGACTCGCCGTCCTTGCGCCGGGGTTCTTCGAGTACGAGCTCACCCCCGCGGGCCATCTCGTCGTCACCCTCCTCCGCGCCGTGGGCCAGCTCTCGCGCCCGGACCTCCAGGCGCGCCCCGGGCATGCGGGCTGGCCCACCTCCACTCCCGATGCGCAGTGCCGGGGCGTGGAGCGGCTGCAGCTTGCCCTGTCTCCGGTGACGTCTGACGAGCTGCGCGACGGCGTCGCGCTTCCGTCCACCTGGGAGGACCTCTTTCTCCCGCCTCGCGGCGTCTGGCTCAGGCAAGCCTCTCCCCTCGAGGTTGCCCCCCTCGATCTTCGGCTCGGTGGGGTGGGGATCGTTTTCTCCGCGCTCAAGCCGGCGGAGAACGGCGAAGGCGTCGTTTTCCGCTGCTACAATGCGCAAACGACGATGGCCAAGGGGTGGTGCCGATTTCCCTTCCCGGTAGCGTCGGCGGAGCGGGTGCGCGCCGATGAACGAGAGGGCGTGGCGCTCCCGGTGGAAGCCGACCGCCGCACCGTTCGCTTCACTGCGGGAGGGCGCGAGATCGTGACGCTGCTTGTGCGTCCGGGCCTGCCACGAGCCACGATGAAGCGCTAGTTTGCCGCATGCGCGATTTGCCGCCGCTGCCGTGCTATCCCTGTCCCCACCTGTCGGCTTGTTGCTCCTACGGTGTCACCCTGGGTGACGACGAGGCCCGCGCTCTCATCGTGGCGCACGGCGAGTCGGTCGCGTATCGCACGCGGTGGGGAGAGTGGCGGACGCGGGTGCGGGGTGGGCGCTGCGTCTTCCTTCGCGAGAACGTCTGCACGATTCACACGGAGTCCTACTACCCCTCCGTCTGCCGCGGCTTCCCGTGGACCGACGCCGAAACGGGGGGGCCGTACGAGTACGATCGCACCATCTGCCCCGAATTCATCGCCCGGCCGGAGCTGCTCCAAATCCATCGAAAGGCCTGACGTGGTGTCCCTCTCTCTCTTCCGTCGGCGACTGCTTCCCTTTCTCCTCATCCTCATGCCATTCGCCCATCCGGCCGCCGCTCAATCCTCCGGACCGCCGTCCGACGCCGCGCTCGAGCACGCCCGGAGGCTCCTCCGCTCCACGCCGCTCATCGACGGCCACAACGATCTCCCCTGGGA
>JBOHSC010000415.1:0-2255 GCA_050733115.1 Gemmatimonadales bacterium | reverse complement strand
CACCGCGACATCAAGCCGGAGAACATCCTGCTCGAAGCCGGGCACGCCGTGGTCAGTGACTTCGGGATTGCCCTGGCGGTGAGCGACGCGGTAGATGCCCGGATCACCGCGACGGGACTGTCGATGGGGACACCCGCGTACATGAGTCCGGAGCAAGCGATGGGCGAGCGGAATCTCGACCCACGCAGTGACGTCTACAGTCTCGGCTGCATCCTGTACGAAATGCTGGCCGGTGAGCCGCCATACACGGGGCCTACGGCGCAGGCATTGATCGCCCGTCGGATGGTCGATCCTGTGCCCGCGGTTCGCCGGCTTCGGCCGACTGTCTCAGCCGGTGTCGAGGAAGCGATCGAGAAGGCGCTCGCCAAGGCACCCGCCGACCGGTTCGGGTCAGCCGATGCCTTCGTCCAGGCGCTCACCAGCCCGGCGGTGGGCGAGCCGAGGCTTCCGTCCGTGGCGGTCCTGCCGTTTCTGAACCTGAGCGCGGACCCGGAGAACGAGTTCTTTGCCGACGGCATCACCGAGGACGTGATCGCCCAGCTATCGAAGATCCGCTCCCTCAAGGTCATTTCGCGCACCTCGGTGATGCCGTTCAAGAAGCGGGAGCAGAGCCTGCGGGAGATCGGGGCGAGGCTGGATGTGGCGACGTTCCTCGAGGGGAGCGTGAGGCGGGCCGGCGATCGGGTACGAATCGTCGCACAACTCATCGACGCAGCGGCAGACCGGCATTTGTGGGCCGAAACCTACGACCGCCAGCTCACCGACATCTTCGCGATCCAGACGGACGTGGCCCTGCAGATTGCCTCCGCGCTGAGGGCGGAGCTCTCGCCCGACGAGCGGACGAGGGTACGACGGAAGCCTACAAGCGATGTCCAGGCCTACCAGCTCTATCTTCAGGGGAGGCACTGCTACACCCGGTATACCGAGGAGAGCATCGGGAAGGGGATCGAGTATTTCCAGCAGGCGCTCGCCGCCGATCCGGGCTATGCCCTGGCGCACGTGGGTTTGGCACTGGCCTATGGGGAGCTCGCGGCTGGACAAGGTGGCGGCGATTTGAGGCCGGACGTGGCATACCACCGTGCCATGGAGGCGATCACGAAGGCACTGGCGCTCGACAGCGAGCTCGGCGAGGCCCATTCGGTGCTGGCCCTTCTCAAGATGGTCCATGACTTCGACTGGGTAGGAGCCGAGGAGGAGTTCAAGGTGGCGCTCGAGCTCAGCCCGGGGAGTGCCGACATCTACGATCACTACGGATGGTTGTGTGGCGCGCTCGAGCGGTACGACGAGGCCCTTGCGATGGTGAAGCGTGCGCAGGAGCTCGACCCGCTGACGCACCGGGCCGATGTCGCAACGACACTCCTCCGTGCGGGGCGGTCTCACGAAGCGCTGGAGGCGGCCCTCCGATCCATCGAGTTCGAGCCGGAGTATGGGAGGGCACGCTCCACGCTGGGATGGGCCTACCTGAAGACTGGCATGCCGGACGAAGGTCTGGCCCATCTGGAGCAGGCGGTCAGACTCGCCCCCGGCCATACGCTCTACCTGGCCCAGCTGGGGGAGGCCTACGGGTTGGCCGGCAAGTTTGGCGAGGCTCGGGAAGTGCTGCGACAACTGGATGAGCTATCCCAGCAGAGATACGTTTCGCCTTACCACATGGCGTACGTCTACACCGGCCTCGGGGAACCGGACCGGGCCATGGATTGCCTCGAGCGAGCCTTCGAAGAGCGAGCAGGCAGCGTCTATGGCATCAAGGGGTCGTTCCTGTTCACCAGCCTGCGCTCGCACCCGAGGTTCACGGCGCTGCTGCGGAAAATGAATCTGGCGTAATCGGGGGGCCGGCTTGGCCGGAGGAGGTCTCATGAGGCGTCACCCGTCACATCACTGCGCCCGGGTCTGCATCGCCATAGCCGTCGCCGCCATCCTCATCGCCGCTCCGGCTCTCGGGGCGCAGGAGGACGATGCCCATCACCACGGCGGCGGGCGCCTTGGCCGGGTCGACTTCCCCGTCTCGTGCTCCGCCGGGGCCCAGCAGCGGTTCGAACACGCGATGGCCGTGCTCCACTCCTTCTGGTGGGAAGAGGGTAAGAGGGCCTTCGGCGACGTGCTCGCGGCCGACTCCAGCTGTGCCATGGCCGAATGGGGGCTCGCGCTGAATGCGTGGGGCAACCCGTTTACCGGTGGCCCGACCGGTCCCGGGCTTGCGAAGGGTGTCGAGGCCGCCGCCCGGGCTTCGGCGCTGCCGGCGCGCACTCCGCGAG
>JBOHSC010000414.1:0-4471 GCA_050733115.1 Gemmatimonadales bacterium | reverse complement strand
CGGACACGCTGGTCCTCGGGTGTACGCACTACCCGCTGCTGAAGCCGGCCATCTCGCGCCTGTTCCCTGACCGCTTCCAGCTGGTGGACTCGGCGACGACCACCGCGGCCAAGGTCGAACGGCACCTCGACCACTCGCGCCTGCGGGCCGACGCCGGCCGGCCCGACCACGAGGTGCAGGTCACCGCCGTGCCCGAGCACTTCGACAAGATCGCGGCCATCCTGTTCGGCGAGGCCATCCACGCGCAGGAGGTTCAGCTGTGGGAGAAGCAGCCGACATAGAGGCCGCCGACCCAGGGCTGTTCGGCCCGGTCGCGCACGACCTGGCCGCGATCGAGTCCGGCCTCCGGCGACTGATCGAAAGTGATCCCGACGTGGTGTCGGCGTCCATGGCTGACCTGTTCGCCGCGGGCGGCAAGCGGATCCGGCCGGCGCTGGTGCTGCTGGCGGCGCGGCTCGGTCGCTACGACCTGCAACGGCTTACGCCGGCGGCGATGGCGGTGGAGCTGACCCACGCGGCGACGCTGGTCCACGACGACGTCATCGACCGGGCCCTCGACCCCTCGCTTCGAGACTTCAACTTCGACCAGCGCTCCGCCGGGCAGCTCGATCCCGAAGCAGTCGGGGTGCTGTGCACCACCCTGCCGATGATGGCCGACCGCAGGGTGGTGCTCCTCCGCGACCTGGAGGGATGGAAGCGCCGCCCCAGGACGCGCGCCGCGTTCCTCGAGTACCTGGCGCGCCCCGCCATCGAGACGGTGGTGATCCTGGTCCAGTCGTCCGCGGAGGACGAAGTGGACCAGGAACTCGTGAAGGGCGCGTACAGCGTGTCGTGCGATCCCCTTCCGGAGGAACGGGCGCTCAGGTGGCTGGCCCGCCGCGCCGGAGAGCTGGGCGTGCGGCTGGAAGAAGAGGCGGCCCGGCATCTGCTCCAGGCAGTCGGCAGCGATCTCGGCGCGGTGGCCGCGGAGCTGCAGAAGCTCGCCGCGCTCCCGTCGGAAGTGCCGCTCACCGCGGTGCAGGTGGGAGCGCTGGTGGGAGTGCGGCATGGCGAGACGATCTACGACTGGCGCGATGCCGTCCTCGACGGCGAGGGAGGGAAGGCGGTGCGGCTTCTGACTCCGCTGCTCGATCAGCCGGGCGTCTCCGGCGTCAAGCTCCTCACGCTGCTCGGCACCACACTCGTGGGAGTGGGGATCGCCCGTAGCCACTATGACCGCCGGACCCGCGGACCCGCCCTGACCGACGTCATGTTCAAGATGCTGCTGCGCCTGCGCATCTGGGGCTTGCCCGAGTACAGGAAGGAAAGCGCGCGCTGGGCCGGCTGGGCGCCGTCCTGGAGCGCCACCCGCGTCCGCAACGCCCTGCGCCTCACCCGCGACGCCGACCAGGCCCTCAAGAGCACTACCGTGACCGACGAGCGCGGAATCCTCTCGGGCCTCGTCCTGGAGCTTGCCGTGCCGAAAGCCGAGGCCGCATGACCGGAGCTCGATTCGCCATCATCTTCCTTGGGGTGGTGCTGCTCGCTCCCCGTTCCGCCGGTGCGCAAAGCGATCCGCGGCTCATGGACGCCGTGCGGCTCGCCCAGGAGGGACACAGTGACTCGGCGCGCGCCGTGACGGGCACCCTTCTGGCCGCCACACCACCCACCGATTCGCTCTATCCCCAGATCCTCTACACCCAGGCGATGGTGGCCAACGATGCGGGGGAGATGCGGACGCAACTGCAGCGCATCGTGGTGGAGTACCCCGCCTCGACCTGGGCCGACGACGCGCTGCTCAGGCTGGTGCAGATGGATTTCGCCACCCACAACCTGAGCGGTGCCGCACGGAATCTCGAGAAGCTGCGCTCCGACTATCCGGCTTCCCCCCTTCTGCCGCAGGCGTCGTATTGGGCGGGACGGGTCTACTTCGACCAGAGCAATCCCACCCTTGCGTGCCGGTGGCTTTCCGATGGGTTGGCGCAGTCGGAGGGCAACGTCGAGCTGCAGAACCAGCTTCGGTATCTGAACCAGCGATGCGCCGGCGTCGTGGCCACCCCGGTAGACAGCGCCGCACCGCCCGACTCGTCGAAGCGCCTGGCCACCGATTCGGCGCCAAAGCCGGCGCCGGCCGACACCCCATCGGCTCCCACGATCCGGGCGGATTCCTCAGCTTCTCCTCAGCCGCCCGCCGCCGCCGGCAAAGCGGTGTATCGCGTTCAGATCGCGGCGGTCGGCAGCAAGGCCGCCGCCGCTGACGCCGAGAACAAGGCGCGCGCGCTCGGCCTTACCGTCATCACCGTGCACGAGAAGAACCTCTACAAGGTGCGCGCGGGGCAATACAGCACGCGCGCCGAGGCCAAGGCCGCTGCCGCCGGCCTCAAGGTGAAGCTCGGCGGCACCCCGTTCGTGGTCGCCGAGCCCTGACCGACACCAGTCTTCGGGCCTCGCTTCGCGAGGCCATCCGCGGATCACACCAGGATTACACCGAAGGCCCGATTGGCCGGGCCATCTTCCTGCTCGCCGTGCCGATGGTGCTGGAGATGATCATGGAGTCGGTCTTCGCCGTCTCCGACGTCTTCTTCGTCTCCAGGCTCGGCGCTGCGGCCGTGGCCACCGTCGGGCTGACCGAATCGATGCTGGCTCTGGTGTACACCGTGGCCATCGGCCTGAGCATCGGCATCATGGCCACCGTCGCCCGCCGCATCGGCGAGAAAGACCCCGATCGCGCCGCGGCGGCGGCTGTGCAGGGCATCGTGCTGGGAGCGATCGTCGCCGTGGCGATCGGCGCGGCCGGCTTTGCCATGGCCCCAAGGCTGCTCGAAGTGATGGGTGCATCGCCCGACGTGATCCGGGTCGGGAGCCGCTACACCCAGGTGATGCTGGCGGGCAACATCACCGTCGTCATGCTGTTCCTGATCAATGCGATCTTCCGCGGAGCGGGTGATGCCGCGATCGCCATGCGGGTGCTCTGGCTCGCCAACGCCGTCAACATCGTGCTCGGACCCTGTCTCGTCTTCGGCGTGGGCCCCTTTCCCCGGCTCGGCGTCACCGGTGCGGCGGTAGGAACCACGATCGGTCGCGGGATAGGCGTCCTCTTCCAGCTCTACCAGCTCACCCGGCGTGACCGCCGGATCGTGATCCGGCGCGAGCACCTGCGGGTCGATTGGCCGCTGATGGCATCGATTCTCCGGCTCTCGTCATCGGCGTTGTTCCAGACGATGATCGGCACCGCGAGCTGGATCGGACTGGTGCGGGTGCTCGCCTCGTTCGGGAGCGCGGCGCTTGCCGGCTATACGATCGGCATCCGGATCATCCTCTTCGCCCTCTTCCCGTCGTGGGGAGTGAGCAACGCGGCGGCGACGATGGTGGGGCAGGCACTCGGGGCCAGGCGGCCCGAGCGCGCCGAACAGGCGGTCTGGAAGGCGGGGTTCTACAACATGATCGCGCTGAGCATCGTGGCGGTGCTGTTCATCGTCGGCGCGGGGCCTCTGGTGAGCGTCTTTACCCGGGACCCCGAGGTGGCGAAGTACGCCGTCGCCTGCCTTCGCGTCATCAGCTTCGGCTTCCCGTTCTACGCCTACGGCATGGTGCTCACTCAGAGCTTCAATGGCGCGGGCGACACGAGGACGCCTACCTGGATCAACCTCTTCTGCTTCTGGCTCTGGGAGATCCCGCTGGCGTACGTTCTCGCGGTGCATGGGGGGATGGGACCCTACGGCGTCTTCGTTTCCATTGCCGTCGCCTTTTCGACGCTGGCGCTGGTAAGCGCCGTGATCTTCCGCCGGGGGAAGTGGAAGTTACAGCAGATCTGAGAGACTGCACGCGCGCGGTTGAGGATGCTCGAGTCTATCGCGGAAATATGCCGAAACTGCGGCGTCATCCGCCCGATTGTTCGCAACCGCCATGGTGAGTGCGTAGAGCTCCTCGGGCGGCACACTCAGCGGTGCATGATTCAAGGCGAGGAAGACGAGCGCACAGGCGAGTCCGGTTCGTTTGTTTCCGTCGTTGAAGCCCTGCGCACGAGCGTATCCGACCAGAGAGGCCGCCGCGAGATCGGCCAGGTCGGCACTGAAATCGTACGACCAACGATTGATCGGGCGCGCGGGAGCGGAGAGCACGACGCTCTGGTCGAGAACGCCGTGTGATCCGCCGTAACGCTCAATCTGCTGGGCGTGGATGGCAAGCAACGCTGATTCACCGATCCATCGGGGCTCGTCGGGAAGTCGCCGATCGGTCACTTTGCCAGCGCGCGGAACGCGCTGTCATACTGAGCCATGATGGCCTCATGAAGCTTCAGCGCCTCAGCGGTCTCAGGAGAATGGGGCAGCACTCTGAATCCACCCATGCCGTCCTCGATCCACTCGAGTTCCTGACCTGGAGTGATGGCAAGCCGGCGAGCAACTTCGGCGGGAAGAGTGGTGATGACTGAGGCACCCTGCGCCCGGGTCCGGCTGGTGATGACTGCCATAGGCAAACCCTTTCGCAAAAA
>JBOHSC010000413.1:0-2819 GCA_050733115.1 Gemmatimonadales bacterium | reverse complement strand
GTGATGAACATCGGTCTCGTGGGTGGAGGGTCGGGTCGTGACGGGACAAATGTAGGGGGTACAAGGAGAAAGTCGAAGGAGGATTGGCACCCCTCCTTGCCCCTCCACACTTCGAATGCTATCTTGTGAATAGTTTCACAAACCCGCTCTTCGCCCCCGACCGGCGCTCGTGGGGGCCGAGCGGCTCGGCCCTCGAGGAGATCCCCATGGCAACTGCGACTCCCCCGATTTCGTCCCACGCGAGCTACCCCGCCGACCTGGTCAACAAGCTGTTCGCCCCGCCCGAATCCGAAGTCCCGGCAGACAAGCTCCGCCGCCTCCTCCAGGAGGCCAGGGCCAAGGGCAGCTTTCTGCACACCGCCGGCGCGTACGACGCCTTCTCATCGGCCATCATGACCCGGCTCGGCTTCAAGACGCTGTACGGCAGCGGTTGGCAGCTCGCCGCCACCAAGAGCATGTATCCGGACATCGGCATCTATCAGTCACACCAGATGGTCGAGCTGGTCCTGGAAATGAGGAAGGGCATCGAGGGCGCCCGAAACACCCATTGGTTCGACAGCGAGGGCAAGGAGCGGCTGGAGGCTCCCCCGGCGTTCGTGGACATGGAAGCCGGTTTCGGCGGCCCCACCCAGACCTTCACTCTGGCCACCGAGCTGATCCGGGTCGGCGCCGCTGGTGTTCACCTGGAGAATCAGGACCCCTCCAACCGCACCTGCGGCCACATCGTCAATGTCGGCAAGCAGAAGCGGAGCAAGGTTCTGGTGCCGCGGAAGGCGTGGCTCGCCAAGCTCAAGGCCATCAAGGCGGCGGCGGAGGCCACGGGCGTGGACGTGGTGATCATCGCGCGCACCGACTCGGTGGACGGCGCGCTCCCCGACCAGGACGCGGGTGGGGTGAAGATGGCCGTCGAGGATGCGTGGGAAGCGGCGGAGCTCGGCGTGGACGTGATCTGGCCGGAGTTCAACAACACCCAGCTCGATCAGCCCCAGGAATTTGCCGAAGGCGTGCGGAAGTACTATCCGAACCAGATGCTGGGCTTCAACCTGTCGCCCTCGCTCTACTTCGGTAAGGACAAGAAGGCCGGGACGCTGATCACCAACCAGCAGCTCGCCGATCTCGGCTTCATCCTGCAGTTCTCGACGCTCTTCAACTTCCGCACCGCCGGCATGGCGATGGAAAAGGGGCTCCGGAAGTTCCTCAAGAGCGCAATCGATGCCCTGGCCGATCTCCAGATCGAGGAGGATGAGGCCGCGGGCGGCGCTCCGACGACGAAGATGCACCAGAAGTTTGCCGGCATGAACCGCTGGCTGATCCTGGAGCAGGTGCTGAGCGGGGAGAAGTAGAGAGCAAAGTGAAACGGGGAACAGGACTTGTAGTCCTGTTCCCCGTTCCCCATTTTCCGTTCCGGTCGCCGCAGTCTACCCCGTCCTCAGCTCCCGGTTCCCGGTCTTCCGCTGCTCCGTGACTTCCACCCCCTGACTCCTCAGCTTGTCGACCTGCCACGAGTCGAGCCTCACGACCACGTCGTACTGGCTATCCCGGTCCTCGCGCGACAGCACCTCGCCGTCACGGTAGAGCGCCGCGAGGCGCGCGCCGTCGGTAACCGGCAGACGCACCCGCACCGTGGGCCGTCCCACGCGCTCGAGATCTCTCAGCACCGACTTGAGCGCCGCCAGGCCATCAGTTCGCATGGTGGTGCTGGTGATCGCGCCGGGGTAGAGCTCCCGCACCCGGGCGGCAAAGCCGGCGGGATCGGGCACGGCGTCGATCTTGTTGAACACCGGGAGGATCGGCCGGTCGGCGAGGTCGAGCTCGGCGAGCACTCGCTCGACCACGTGCATCTGCCCTTCCCAGTCGTGGTGGCTCGCGTCCACGATGTGCAGCAGCATGTCTCCCTCGCGTACCTCCTCGAGCGTGGCGCGGAAGCTCGCCACCAGGTGGTGCGGCAGCTTGCGGATGAAACCCACGGTGTCGGTGACTCGAGCCCGCTGTCCTTCACCCAGATCGACCTCGCGGGTCAGCGTGTCGAGCGTTGCGAAGAGCCGATCCTCGACCACGATTTCGTGCTGCCCCGAAAGGGCACGCAGCACACTCGACTTGCCGGCATTGGTGTAGCCGACGAGCGCCACGCTCAGCATCTGGTCGCGGCCGGCGCGGATGTTTTCGCGGTGGCGCTCGACCCCCTGGAGCTTGGCCTTGAGCGCCTGGATGCGGCGGCGGATGATGCGGCGGTCGGTTTCGAGCTGGGTTTCGCCGGGGCCCCGGAGACCGATACCGCCGCGGATGCGCGAAAGGTGGGTCCACATCCGGGTGAGCCGCGGAAGCAGATATTCGAGCTGCGCCAGCTCGACCTGCAGCTTGGCCTCGTGACTGCGGGCCCGGGTCGAGAAGATGTCGAGGATGACTTCGGAGCGGTCCATGACGCGGACCTTGAGCTCGCGCTCGAGATTGGCACCCTGCACCGGACTCAGCTCGTCGTCGAAGATGACGAGTGTGGCTCCGGCCTCCGCCACGGCGGCGGCCACCTCTTCGACCTTTCCCTCGCCGATCAGCGTTGCGGGGTTGGGTGTCACGATGTGCTGGGAGATGCGGCCCACCACTTCCGCGCCGGCGGTGTCCACCAGGCGGGTCAACTCCTCCAGATGCTCGGTCATGTGACGCGCGTCGGACGAACCCTTCCTCGGAGCGGCCACCAGTACTGCGCGCTCGGTGGGGTCGCGGACCTCGATCGTTGATTTCGGCGAAATTCCTGGCCTCCTCCTCTCAGGGACTCGGTGTGGGTGCCACCGTTTCAGGGACTCGGTGTGGGTGCCACCGTT